>NZ_JANQDJ010000084.1:0-10088 GCF_029891685.1 Umezakia ovalisporum Ak1311
ACCTTCAAGCTTGTATGTGTCAACAAATCAGTTATGTTCATTGGATGGAAGATATTATGAGATGTTGACATTTTCACCTTTGATAGGACTACTATATCTAACTATGTAAAGTTTTGTAACGACATTCAACATTTCTGATACAGATTTAATTAATTTGTATTTTTTGTAGAAATATTTTTGTACAATGCTTCATGTTTTGTTGAAATTCTGATAATTCCCGCACCCCCACCCCGTGGGTTGGAAAAAAATACTTGAAACCTATGACAATAAAAGTCTGCAAAATATGAGTACACTATTAATATTAAGCACATAGAAGTATATACCAAAAGTTAATATTGAGAATATAAGTCTCCGGGGGAGAATAATAAATAATCTTTAATTAATAGCTGGAGTTGCTTACAATATCCCCTAATTCTATTGAAAACTGGGGATAAAATCCTCTATGTCGCTTTTTTATGGGTGATTTAGAAAAATATACAATTCTTCAACAAAAAACACAAACTACATGAACAAAACCTTTGCAACTATTGACGGAAACGAAGCTGTTGCTCGTGTTGCTTACAAGTTAAATGAAGTCATCGCCATTTATCCTATCACACCTTCTTCGGCAATGGGTGAATGGGCGGATACTTGGGTGGGTGCAAATCAGCGAAATCTCTGGAATACTGTTCCCAGGGTTGTCCAGATGCAAAGCGAAGGCGGTGCGGCTGGTGCTGTACATGGCGCATTACAAACAGGCTCTCTGAGTACCACTTTTACTGCTTCTCAGGGACTATTATTAATGATACCCAATCTTTACAAAATCGCCGGAGAGTTAACCAGCACTGTAATTCATGTTGCTGCTCGCTCTGTTGCTACTCACGCTTTATCTATTTTCGGTGACCATACTGATGTCATGGCTTCCCGTGCTACTGGCTTTGCTATGCTCTGTTCGGCTTCAGTCCAAGAAAGCCATGATTTTGCTTTCCTTGCTCAAGAAGCTTCTTTAGAAACACGGGTGTCGTTTATGCATTTCTTCGATGGATTCCGCACATCCCATGAGGTGCAAAAAATCCAATTGTTATCAGATGATGAAATGCGATCGCTAATTAAGGAAGATTTTATTGAACTTCATCGCGCCCGGTGTCTGACTCCAGACCGTCCTTTGCTACGGGGAACAGCCCAAAATCCCGATGTTTTTTTCCAATCCCGTGAAGGTGCTAACCCTTACTACAAGGCCACTCCCGCCATTGTCCAACGCTTAATGAATGAATTGGGTGAATTGACAGGGAGATATTATCACATTTATGAATATCACGGTGCTAGTGATGCTAGTCGAGTGGTTGTTATTATGGGTTCGGGTTGTGAAACAGTTCATGAAACAGTAGATTATCTCAACACCCAAGGGGAAAAGGTGGGAGTGGTGAAGGTGCGGCTATACCGCCCTTTTGATGTGGAAAGATTTGTTGGTGTTTTACCTAAAAGTACACAAAAAATAGCAGTTCTTGACCGCACTAAAGAACCAGGAAGCCCGGGAGAACCGTTGTATTTAGATGTAGTTGCTGCTATTCATGAAGTTTGGGACGAAGAAAAGCCTAAAGTTATTGTTGGTGGTCGTTACGGTCTTTCCTCTAAAGAGTTTACTCCGGGGATGGTGAAGGCTATTTTTGACCATCTGGCTCAACCACAACCAAAAAATCATTTTACTGTTGGTATTGATGATGATGTTAGTCATACTTCCCTTGAATTTGACCGCCATTTTTCTATTGAACCAGATAATGTCATCCGCGCTATATTCTATGGATTAGGGTCCGATGGTACTGTAGGTGCTAACAAAAATTCTATTAAAATTATTGGGGAAGAAACTGAGAATTACGCCCAAGGCTATTTTGTCTATGATTCAAAAAAGTCTGGTTCCATGACGGTTTCTCATTTGCGTTTTGGTTCTCGTCCCATTCGCTCAACTTATCTTATTAATCAAGCCAATTTTATTGGTTGTCATCATTGGGGACTTATGGAACGCATCGATATATTACAAGCTGCGACCTTTGGGGCAACTTTGTTGCTTAATAGTCCTTATAATGCTGATAATGTTTGGAGCTATTTACCCACAAAAGTACAACGGCAAATTATAGACCAAGAACTTCAAGTTTATATTATTAATGCTAATGAAGTTGCTCGCCAGTGTGGGATGGGTGGAAAAATTAACATTATTATGCAAGTGTGTTTTTTTGCTTTAGCGAAGGTATTACCCCAAGGAACAGCAATTACTAAAATTAAAGAAGCTATTGAAAAAACTTACGGTAAAAAGGGTGCGGAAATTGTCGAGAAGAATTTGCAAGCAGTGGATAATACCCTTCGTAATTTACAAAGGGTAGATATACCTTCAAAAATTCAAAGTTCAAACTTTGTCACTTCCAGTCCTAATTTACTAGACAATGCTACGGATTTTATCCAAAATGTTTTGGGAGAAATAATAGCTTGGCGTGGTGATAATATACCAGTAAGTGCATTACCACCTGATGGCACTTTTCCTACCGGTACAGCTAAGTGGGAAAAACGTAATGTTGCTGAAGAAATACCTGAGTGGGAACCGGATATCTGCATTCAGTGCAATAAATGCGTAATGGTTTGTCCCCATAGTGCTATCCGTGCTAAGGTTTATCCTCTAAATGAGTTAATTAATGCACCTGTTAATTTTAAATCAGTGGATGCTAAGGATAGGTCTTTTGGCTATGAAAGATTTACTATTCAAGTCGCCCCAGAAGATTGTACAGGATGCGGTGTTTGCGTGGATGTTTGTCCAGCTAAAAATAAATCAGCACCCTTCCAGAAAGCTATTAATATGACCCAGCAGTTACCTTTACGGGAGCAAGAGCGTAAAAACTGGGACTTTTTTTTACGATTACCTAATCCTGATAGATTAAAGTTAAAGATTAACCAGGTTCGCCAACAACAGTTCCAAGAACCATTGTTTGAGTTTTCTGGAGCTTGCGGAGGTTGCGGGGAGACTCCTTATTTAAAATTGTTGTCACAATTGTTTGGCGATCGCGCAATTATTGCTAACGCCACAGGTTGTTCTTCTATTTACGGAGGTAACCTCCCTACAACTCCTTGGACAACTAATGCTCAAGGACGTGGACCCGCATGGTCCAATAGCTTGTTTGAAGATAACGCTGAATTTGGCTTTGGTTTCCGTCTGTCTTTAGATAAACAAGCTGAATTTGCAGCGGAGTTATTGCAACAATTAGCAACCGATCTGGATGAAAAGCTTGTTGATTCTATCCTTAATGCTCAACAAAAAACAGAAGCTGATATCTGGGAGCAACGAGAACGGGTAGAGTTGCTGAAGAAATTATTAGAACAATTTCCCAGTGATGAAGAAAATTCTAGTTTACAATCCCAAGTCAGAAAGTTAAAATCCCTTGCTGACTACTTGGTTAAGAAAAGCGTTTGGGTTGTTGGTGGTGACGGTTGGGCTTATGACATTGATTTTGGGGGTATTGACCATGTATTGGCTAGTGGTCGTAATGTAAATATATTAGTTATGGATACAGAAGTGTATTCTAACACCGGCGGTCAATCCTCTAAAGCTACGCCTAAAGCAGCAGTAGCGAAGTTTGCTGCTAACGGTAAACCCGCACCCAAGAAAGATTTAGGTTTAATGGCCATGACCTACGGAAATGTTTACGTAGCCAGTGTAGCTTTGGGTGCAAAAGATGAACATACCCTCAAAGCTTTTATTGAAGCTGAAGCTTATGATGGTCCGTCATTAATTATTGCTTATAGCCATTGCATAGCCCACGGTATTAATATGAGTACCGCTATGAACCACCAAAAATCTTTGGTAGAGTCCGGTCGTTGGTTATTGTATCGCCACAATCCACAATGGGAAAATCAAGGTAAAAATCCTCTGCAATTAGATATGCCATCGCCTAAAAAATCTGTGGTACAATCGATGTATGAAGAAAATCGCTTCAAAATGTTGACTAAAAGTAAACCAGAAATTGCTCAATATTTGTTAGAACAGAGCCAAGCTGAGGTAGATGCCCGTTGGCGGATGTATCAATATTTATCAAAGCGTCCATTGCTTTAATTATCTTATAAAGTAAGTTTTAATTTGAGAGTTAAAAACAGAACATGGAAGGTGAGGGAGAAAAACAAAATTTTCCCTCACTCTGCTATTGGGAAGATGAATTCAGTTCCCTTAGTTAGGGAAGATGAGAACTATGTCTATAAAAAACAATAAAAATGCAGTTTCACCCAAGGCCAGAATATTCTAGACTGGGAATAGAAGTACTACCAAAATCCAATGTCACAGAAATCACCGATGATGAAATTACTTGTTTAAAAAATGCTCTTTGGCATCATGGGGTAGTTGTTGTTAAAAACCAACATTTGACCGCATCACAGTTAAAAAAGTTTGCGGACAAAACTTTTAGTAAAATTAATTTTGATTATCCATCTCAACAATTCAACCCAAATGTTAATTCAGATTTACAAAGTCCTGGTGTGTCGATTTTAGGAAATTTTGGGATTAACACTAAAGAAATTGTAGGTAAATTTGCTTGGCAATGGCATCATGATAAAGATTTTCTACCTGAAACAGATAATCTAGATATGAATGCTTTATATGTAGTCATGCTGTATGGAGTAGAAATACCACCAGAAGGAATTGATAAGCAACCCCACACAACAGCTTTCCTGGATATGATAGAAGCTTACAATAACCTTCCCCATGAATATCAACAGCAACTAGAGTTAATGTCTATGTATCATTTGCCACCAAGAACTTATCTACCAGGAGATAATGTACCCATGAAATTACATCCTATTGTTTCTACACACCAGGTAACTAAAAAAAAGGGATTATATTTAGGTTCAGATACATCAATTCTCGTGGGTATGGAAGATAAGTTAAATTTAGCAAAAGAGTTTTGGCAAGAATTATTTCAAATTGTCCTCAAATCCACACCAATTTATAATCATGTATGGAAACCCAATGACCTTGTAATGTGGGATAATTCTCAAGTTATGCACGCAGGTATTCCTTATGATAGTGGGAAATATAAGCGGGTTGCTTTGCGCGTGGGGGTAGTGGATAAGGTGTGATGTGGTTGGTGGGTGCTTCTTGGGATGTAAGGAATTGATAAATTTAGTTTCTTTCCTAATCGTAACTAATCCAGTCACTCCAACCACCAGCATACAGTTTTCCTGTATGAATATTGGCTATAGCTAAAGAAAGTAAATTGACACAGGCGGTTACACCAGAACCACAATAAACTATAATTTCTTCAGCACATTCTAACTTCTCCCACCGTTGGCGTTGCTCAGAAGAAGAAAGTAAATAACCAGAGGAACTTGTAACATCCAACCAAGGATAGTTAACAGCGCCGGGAATATGTCCAGCAATTTTATCTATTGGTTCATGCTCTCCTCGGTAGCGATCGCTTGTTCTGGAATCCACTAAAGCTACTGTGGGTAAATCTTTGCGATTTTTCACCCCTTCAATATCTACCACCATTTCTGTGTTAACATTGGGGGCAAAATAGTTCCCAGAGTCAACAACGGGTGGAGTTATGTTTGTCACAGGATAACCCAGCTTTTGCCATGCTGTAAATCCTCCATCCAATACCACCACTTTCTCGTGTCCTAAGTAGCGTAATAACCACCAAAGACGAGACGCAAAGCAAAGGCGAGAATCATCGTAAGCTACAACTAAAGTTTTTTGAAAATCCACTCTCATTGCTGATAACTTCAATGCTAAATCATTGATATTAGGTAGGGGATGTCTACCACCATGGTTTTTTACGGTACTAGAAAGATTGTGATTTAAATCTAGGTAATAAGAATTTTCAATATGATTTTCTTGATATTGTTGTTTTCCTAAATCTGGATGAGCAAGGGAAAAACGACAATCCACAATTACAATTAGAGGGTGGTTAAGATGCTCTAGAAGCCAAGATGGGGAAACAAAAAACCTAGGGTTATTCATACGTTAGGGAAAATATATCATAAAAAATACCATGTCAGAATTAGAAGACTTCATTCCCCAGTTAACAGCAGATAATTCATTCACTTTTATCTCCCGAGAATTTAATGAATCATTTCACAGCCACTTTGGAGCCAGACAAGAAAGTTTTTCAAAATTTGTCCTTCCTACTCAACTAGCGGAAATTGCTCACAAGCCAACCCTGCGATTATTGGATATTTGTTATGGACTAGGATACAACACTGCGGCGGCTTTGCAAACAATTTGGTCTGTCAATCCCCATTGTTACGTAGAGTTAATTGGCTTGGAAATTAATCCCGCAGTACCACAAGCAGCCATAGCCCATCACCTATTTGATAATTGGGATTACGGTAGCCAAGGTTTTTCTAAAAAAGGGAACAGGGAAGAAGGTACAGCGCACATAGGAATTTTATCAGCATTAGCTTTTGAGCAGCAAGTACAAACAAGTCGTCTTCAAGGTAAACTACTCATCAATGATGCTAGAAAGTCAATTACACAAGTACATCAATGTGGCTTTAAGGCTGATGCAATTTTTTTAGATTCTTTTTCTCCTCCTCGGTGTCCTCAGCTATGGACTGTTGAGTTTATTGACAAAGTTGCTCAATGTCTACATAGTAATGGTTTGCTAGCAACATACTCTTGTGCTGCTGCTGTGCGCCGAGCTTTGTTACTTGCTGGACTAGAAATAAGTTCTACCCCCCCTGTTGGTAGGCGATGTCCTGGTACAGTAGCAGCGCATCCACAGCGTAGTCAAACAACACCTTCATCTTCTCTAAAATTCCTTCCCCCCCTTTGTCAACAAGAACAAGAACATTTACAAACTCGTGCTGCAATTCCTTACCGCGATTACCAATTACAAGACCCCCCTCACATCATAATCATGCGGCGACAAGAAGAACAAAAAACTTGTTCACTAGAACCCACTTCCCGTTGGCGAAAACGCTGGCTATTAGCAAATGTACAAAAAAATTATATAGAAAAAAATTAAATTGCCTTACCGTCAGCTTTTGTATCTGTTTTTCATAAGAAAATAAAATTAGTTAAATACTAATATCATTTGCAGACCCAAAATATATCAAAATAACAGCAAACCAAAAAAATACTCATAGCTGATAGATAAAGTATGGTAATTGTAGCAATTCTAGCAGCAGGACGGGGCACAAGGATGAAATCACACCTACCCAAAGTCTTGCATCCCTTGGGTGGAAAAACCCTCATAGAAAGAGTCCTCCACAGTGTGGAACCGCTTTCACCTTCACAGCGGATTGTCATTGTGGGATATCAGAAAGAATTAGTCAAAGCAGCAATGCAGCTTCCCAACTTAGAATTTGTAGAACAGAGTCAACAATTAGGGACTGGTCACGCCATCCAGCAATTACTACCCTGCCTTGAAAATTATACAGGGGATTTACTGGTATTGAACGGCGATGTACCGTTATTACGCACCCAAACCCTTGAACAGCTCATACAAACCCACCAAGAACACCAAAACGCTGCTACAATTCTCACAGCTCACCTAAATCAACCTCAAGGTTACGGACGGGTTTTTTGTGATAGTGAAAATACCGTCCAAAAAATTGTGGAAGACAAGGACTGTACTGCTATTCAAAAACAAAATTGTTGCATTAATGCCGGAGTTTATTGCTTTAATTGGCGACAATTAGCCAAAATTCTCCCTGATTTACAACCTAATAATGTCCAGAAGGAATATTACCTCACAGATGCTGTTACTCAACTAGGGAAAGTCATGGCTGTCGATGTAAAAGATTCTCAGGAAATTCTCGGCATCAATGATCGCTTACAATTAGCAACAGCCTACGAAATTTTGCAAAAGCGAATCAAGGAAAAATGGATGATGGCTGGTGTTACCCTCATAGACCCTAACAGCATCACCATTGACGACACCGTGGAAATACAGCCAGACGTAATTATTGAACCTCAAACCCACCTACGAGGAAATACCACCATTCAAACAGGAAGTCGCATTGGACCTGGAAGTTTAATTGAAAACAGTCAACTAGGTGAAAACGTCACAGTCAAGTATTCCTTAGTAACAGAAAGCATCGTTGAAGCAGGAAGCCGAGTTGGACCTTATGCTCATTTGCGTGGTCACGCAGTAGTGGGTGCAAATTGTCGCGTAGGTAATTTTGTGGAAATCAAAAACAGTCAATTAGGCGATCGCACAAACGCTGCACACTTATCATACTTAGGTGACACCACCACAGGGAACCAGGTAAACATTGGTGCTGGTACAATTACAGCCAACTATGATGGAGTTAAAAAGCATCATACTTACATAGGTAACTACACCAAAACTGGTTCCAACAGTGTTTTAGTAGCACCAGTCACATTAGGAGACAACGTTTATGTAGCTGCAGGTTCCACCATAACAGAAAATGTACCAGATAATTCTTTAGTAATTGCCCGTAGTCGTCAAGTAGTGAAACAAAGCTGGGAACAGAAAAAACTCCACCAGAAAACCAACGATGAACAATAATTCTTACCATTAGGTAAAAAATAGGTGAACCATTGAACCCATTAAGCTGAAATTCAAGCTGCTGTAGCCATGGGGTGAAAGACACTTTCGCCCCATCATTAGACCTAATTCATCCCGAGGCAACTTGACTGTTTATTAACAACAGCCAACCAACTCCCCGTTATTCCATTCCAAAGTATCACCAATCCTGTGGCCATCGTGGTAAGCAGCAAGTAACACTTCACTTGTTTTACCCCATGATATCGCTCCAGTTGCATCTAAAGCAATAGCACCCAAATCCCGCCGATTCTTGCTAGCTTCGCAAAACGAGCGTTGCATAGAATCTTGGAGAGACATACCATCACCCACGCGCACCACCACCTTAGCAGCCAGACATTCATCAATAATATCTTCGCCAATGCCTGTACAGCTAACTGCGGCATACTTACTAGCATAGTTACCTGCCGGCATAGCAGAATCACTGACTCTACCAATGCGTTCAAAGCCTTTACCCCCAGTAGAAGTACCCACAGACAAGCCCCCATAGGAATCTAAAATAACTACACCAATGGTTCCCCGTCCACCATTGCTGGCTTCCGCCAACTCCGGTTCTGCCACCACCCCAGCCATAGTGCTTTTAAAATTATCCTGGCGTTCTTGCATCCATTCTTTCAACCTTAAATCAGTTAAAGCATTGTAGGTGGGAACTTGTAACTCCCGTGCTAGTTCCGCCGCACCGTAGTCAGAAAGCACCCGATCTGGGGAATTTTGTAAAAAAAATACCAGCTCAATGGGATTTTTAACCCTAGAAACATTAATTATACCACTAAACCGCCCTAACGTACCATCCATCAAAGAAGCGCTCATACGAATTTGACCATCAGATTGCAGCACCGAACCAGTACCAGCATTAAAGCGGGGGTCATCTTCTAACATTCTGCAACCTTGCAACACCGCCTCAGATGCAGTTACCCCTGACAGCAGTAGAGAATAAACCGCCTCGACTGTGGTATGCAGTGAACGGCGTACAGACTCTAAACCTCCTTTACCGTGGAGAGAACTACCAGCTCCCCCATGAATAATTACTTTCGGTTGCACCTTCATGATTTATCACCCTTGGGCTATGTGCGTGTGTGTCCCCATTAATGTAACTAGGAAATAGTGTTTTTTGCAGTTTCTTTAATTTTGAGCTTGAGAACGACGACGACGACAACGTTCTGAGCAGTATTTCACCTCATCCCAACAATCTTGCCATTTTTTGCGCCAGGTGAAGGGACGTTGACATACAGGACAGATTTTTTCAGGTAGGTCAGATTTAGATACTTTACGCCCCATATAAGTGAGGTAAACGGTGTTTGAGTTTTAGGGAGTAAGGAGTAAGGAGTAGGGAGTAGGGAGTAAATTGTTAAGCTTCCCCGGTCTAAAGACACGGGGATTTCTGAATATTCCATAAAAGAACTTTCTTAGGTTGACTTAAACAACCTCTACTGATTCCGGTTAAGTCAAACTTAAACATCATCGCTACTTTACGAATAATATTGGCTGCTCCGTTGCAGTCAGCGTTTATTTTTATTCCTTGCTTATTTCTAAACAAACCTCTTTTTACTCTGTTTCCGCTAC
>NZ_JANQDJ010000085.1:0-57965 GCF_029891685.1 Umezakia ovalisporum Ak1311
GTAACATCCGGTCTACTGTAGATATACCAATTGTTACTCCTGTTCTTTCTTGAAGAATTAAGCGAATTTCTCCCAATGTGGCATCATTCTTGGCTTCAACTATTTCTTGGAGAATATTAAGTTGTTCAGAATTGAGCTTTGTAGGAGTTTGTTTTATCCTCAATTTAGGAGCAATGCTTTGTGTTTCTTTATATTGCTTTAGTAATTTCTCCACAAAACTTAAACTTACACAGAATCTTTTTGCTAATTGACGTTGTGATATTCCACTTTCCAAGTATGTATCAAGTATTTTTTGGCGAAAGTCGAGAGAATATGCTTTCATTTTCACCATCAAGTAGATGCACAACCTTATCTTAATCACTGTACATCATTAGACTGGAAAAGGCTATAAATGGGAAAAGGAAGTACCATGTCCATAGAGAAAACTAATCTTTTAATAGAGGTTCATCGGATTAACTATCGGTTGCGTTCTACCTTTTTTTATCGCAAAATTAAAGAATACAAAACGCTATCATTTCAGTCCGTAATTGATGAATTATTACCAGTGAAAGACTTATAATGAGGTTATTAATCATAATCAGATAGGGGTAGCTGGCTCAAGTTATGATTAATTTCCACAGATGCAGCAAGCCCAGAAATCATTGCGTCTTCCGCAAGATAACCACCACACCAATCACCACAACACACTAATGGTGGGGAAGTTTTGCCAGATAAGACAGGATTGGGCCAAGGACGGCTAGGAAAAGCGTAACGCCAGCGATGTACCTGCATCCACTCTGGTGTTGCTAGCCAGGGAAGCCCTAAACTTTGGGCGGCTTGTTGCAACATATCCTGTGCAACCGGTTGCAAATCTGATGACTCTAAATGAATTTGGGCAAAATTAGCGCTACTTTGCAAGACAAATACAGGTTGCTGAGGATGGGGACGTTTGCTGCTATCTAAACCCACCCATCCCAGAACAGCATCATCTGTAAATTTACGGTCTTGCCAATGTGGTAATGGTTGGGATGTCGCCGGATACCCCGCGATCGCACTGATACAAGCAGAAAATTCCACAGAACTCAAATTGGCTAGAAATGCTTTATCTAATACATCTTCTGCCAATGGTGCTAAGATTGTCACGGCTTGCGGCGCTGGAATCGCTATAACCAGGGCTTTAGCTGTTAATTTTTCGTTACTTTCGAGAGTCAGACACCAACTATTGTTAGTGGTAGGGTTAATAGCTGTGACACGTTGATTCAGTTGGATTTGTAAACCTTGGGCGAGAAACTTGCCGATGGCACTCATTCCTCCAGGTGCAACATAACGCGGTGCAAAGTTGGGTTGAGTTTCATCTGTCCAGACTTTTAAAATATGGCGATCGCTTAATGATTTTACAAAATTTCGGAATAATTCACCTTTAGGCTTTAAATAACAGGCTCCATGATCTGCCCAAGTTCCATGTAAACGGCGAGTGGCGAGTCTTCCCCCTAAACCACGGGACTTTTCCACAACCAACACCGAATATCCAGCTTGAGTTAACCGTTGGGCACAGACTAAACCTGCCATACCAGCACCAATTATTGCAATATCAGTCATAATTTATTCGTGATTATCAAGTACAGAGCAGTTACCAATGACTGCTAAAAGCTAATAGTAGAATAAAGTACATAAAGGCTGCACGAAGGGAGGAAGGGAAATTGGATGAGCTGAGGGCGGCGCTGGAATTAGCAACACAAGAAGAATTGCAAGACTTAACGGCAATTTTGTTTAGTCGTAAGTTTAATCCGCTGGATTATGTTGGTACACCTGAACCAATTGAGGTTCAAAGCCAGAATTACAAAGCTTGGCTAGACACATTAGAAAGTCGTTTTCGGTTTTTAGCAGCAGATGGGATGACGGTATTGCGCGGACGTACAAGTCAGGTAACTTATCGTCAAGTATTAATTCAAGTATACAAGTATTTGAAAATTCCTTATTCTACGGAACTGACAACCATTGATTTAGAAGCAGAATTATTTTTACATCTATTAGGACAGGTGTGGAAAAAATTACCAGAATATGAAAAGCAAAAATTAAATCACCAGATGCAACGTCAACTGTCACAGTCAGAAGTTAAACAACCGCTACCACTTTTATTACAGCGTGATCCCTTGGGATTAATTTTTAAAGGTGGTAGCGTCTTGGCGGTTACTTCTATTATTCAACCATTAGTATTGCAACAAATAGCACGTCAATTTGCTATCCAGTTTGCTAAATATGAAGTAGCTAAACAGGCGGCAATTGCCGGTTCTCAAGCAGCTACTACCCAATTGAAAGGCTATGTAGCTTTACAAATGGCGCGACGGGGTATGGTGATCAATGCGGCTCGTTATGGCGCAGTACGTAGTATTTTTACTTTCATTGGCCCAGTCATGTGGACTTGGTTTTTTGCAGATTTGGGATGGAGAGCGATTGCCACTAACTATGGTCGCATCATCCCCACTATATTTGCTCTGGCACAAATTCGTCTTACCCGTGCTGAATATTGGGAGCCAGCTTGAAGTTAGCTTTTAATCATACTCATGCTCATCTACAAACCCCTTGGAATTTAACTCAAATTGGACTGCTGATTTTTCCCTTCAGTCCGTTTGTGGGCGGTGTCAGTATACTTTTGGCAGCATTAATAACTTGCCAAAAACAATACCGTACAGTGATCCACCGTCCACTTCACTGGGGATTTGCTCTGTTAAGCGTACTACTAATAATTAGTTGTAGCCTTGCCCATGAAAAAACACAGGCTTTTTTGGGTCTGTTTAATTTATTACCATTCTTTGTAGTTTTTGCTGGTCTCAGCACTCTAATTAAAACACCTGCCCAATTGCGGCAAATAACTGGGATTTTCATCATTGGTTCTATCCCAGTGGTAGTTATGGGCTTTGGGCAGATGTTTTGGGGTTGGAGTTTTCAGTGGCGAGTTTTGTGGATTTTATTAGATTTATCCATCGCCCCAGGAGGAGAGCCACCAGGACGGATGGCTTCTATTTTCATGCACGCAAACCTGTTAGCCGCTTATTTAGCCATCACTTTCACCCTCGGATTAGGGTTGTGGCTAGAACAATGGACGTTAAGCATGAATCCCTTGTCTAGCAACTCGAAAATCCAGACAATATTTTTAACTGTGTCAGTAATTATCAGCTTAGTTGCGCTGATTTTAACAAACTCACGCAATGGCTGGGCGATGGCTATGGTTGCTTGTTTAGCTTACGCTCTTTACCAAGGTTGGCATCTTCTGGTGTGTGGTGTTATTGGTCTAATTACTAGCGTACTTTTAGCAGCCTTCGCACCCTCACCAGGGACGAAACTTTTTCGGCGATTTATTCCTGCTTTCTTTTGGGCACGGTTAAACGATCAAATGTATCCCGATAGACCCGTGGCTTTAATGCGAACCACCCAATGGAAATTTGCTTGGTCTTTAACTCAGCAGCAACCCTGGACAGGTTGGGGTTTACGCAGTTTCAGTGACCTCTACAGAGCCAAAATGCACATTGATTTGGGTCATCCGCACAACTTATTTTTGATGCTATCAGCTGAAACTGGTTTACCTAGCGCAATTTTATTTTTTGCCTGTCTGGGTTGGGTGTGGTTTGCAGCTGTGCAATTGTTGCAAAAATCCTACTATCTTGCTCAGGAAGATAAATTGATGTTTTTTAGTTATATTGTTGTTGTTTTACAATGGCTGATATTCAATACTGTGGATATTAGTCTTTTTGACTTCAGACTAAATACAATTTCGTGGTTGTTATTTTCTGCACTTTGGGGAGTTGCACATTACAAAGGCGGGAAATAACTAAAGGAATCAGAAAAATAACCCCTTGACCTATGGGTGGCCATTAGCCATAAAACCTTGTCCCCAGTCACCAGAAGTCGAATATATCTTTGGTGCAACCACTCGGTAAAATGGGTGTGTCCGTCATGAACTAAAATACGCCTAAGTAGCCAATCTGTATGCTTACAACAGCTGACTTTCTTCGGTATGCCCAATGGTCGGGTATTGCCACCATAGCATTTGCTGCCCTAGCAGTCCTGGCTTTTATTCTCAAATGGGGTATCCGCTTTCGGCTGGTAGGTACAACTGGCTTTATGCTAGTGCTGACTGCGGGTTTATTTTCTTTGTCTTTGGTTCCCTTAAGTCGCACTGTCATTCCCGGAGCAGTAAAATATACTCTAGTTTATGATAATGCTTCTACACAAACAGTAATTGCTACATCACCGCAAATTTCTCCCTCACAGTTAGAAGCAACTTTGCTGCAAGCGGCTAGTAATCTGTATTCTTACGGTCGCTTAGGCACAAGGGGAGACAATCAACTCACTATTCGTGCCCGTACCATAATCCATCCCCAACCAGGGATTTCTGTACCGCTTTACTTGGGTCAAATCAGGCGGACATTGGCTAGCCGTGAAGATACGGATATGGATATTGAAATTTACCGGGAAAAATTCGCTCAATTGCCTAATTCTAGTGCTTCATAGTCGTCATTGAGTCCCAGACAGGTTTCTAGAGAGTCAACGGGGAGAAAATACAGCAATATAGCGAAGTTTATGCAAAAATTCTTCTGCCCTCCCCACTTTTTTAACTACAGGTGAAAAATAATTTTTTTGTTACCAAAATTACATTTATTTGTTGTATTTCACTATACAAAATAGATTAATGTTAGATTAAGATAAAAAATATAAATTCTGGATATTGAAAAATTTCGGTAGTTCAAAATTTCAGGCTCATGGGCATTGTTCAAGTTCATGAAAACGAAATTTCTGGATATAACTCTAAAATTTGATTAAGAATTATCAAGGTTTTGGCAAACTAGATTTATATGCCCAATCAATTTTCTATTAAAACTGTGTTTACTGAAACCTCTGGCTCATTATTGACCCTGACGGTTGCTCCGACAAAAATAATTCGTGGTGCTGGTGTGTTGCAAACAGCAGCCGCAGAAATTAACCTGTTGGGGATTCGTCCATTGATCATTGCAGGGAATTCGACGCTGGCTATTAGCCAAAAGTGCTTACAACCAGTTTTAGCCAAGCAAAACTGGCAAATGGCTCTGGCTTCCTATGGTGTAAATTGTTGTGAAGCTAGTTTACAAGGTTTAAAGAAAACAGCCGAGGAACATCAAGCTGATGTGATTATTGGTTTTGGTGGCGGTAAAGCTTTGGATACAGCTAAATTAGTCGCTCATGAGTTGCGGTTACCAGTGGTAACAATCCCCACATCGGGGGCTACCTGCGCGGCCACCACTGCCCTTTCTAATGTATATTCTGAGTCAGGGGCTTTTCTCTATGACGTGGCTTTGTCTCGCTGTCCTGATTTATTAATACTTGACTATGATTTAATTCAAACAGCACCACAACGAACATTAGTAGCCGGAATTGGAGATGCGATCGCTAAGTGGTATGAAGCATCGGTAAGCAGTGGCAATTCTCAACAAACCTTAATTATCTCCGCAGTACAACAAGCGCGAGTTTTACGAGATATACTTTTGCAAAAGTCAGCTACCGCGCTGAAAAAACCAGGCAGTAAGGTCTGGCAAGAAGTGATAGATGCTACAGTTTTACTCGCTGGGGTAATTGGTGGACTAGGTGGGGCGCAGTGTCGCACAGTTGCTGCCCATGCCGTACATAATGGTTTAACTCACATTTCAGGACACGGCAGTATACATGGCGAAAAAGTTGCCTATGGTATTTTAGTGCAACTACGTTTAGAAGAAATGTTACAAAGTAATCAACTAGCTGCATCAGCACGGCAACAATTGTTAAAGTTTTATGCAGAGATTGGACTACCGCAAAATTTAAAACATCTAGGATTGGGCAATATTACACTAGGCGATTTACAAACAGCTGCGGAAATTGCTTTAAATCCCCAATCTGACATCCATCGACTACCTTTTAAAGTTGTTATGGAACAGTTGATGGCCGCAATGGTTTCTACCACTGCACCCACGGATGGTAGAGATGTGACAAATCGTGTGTCCACTAGGGGAATGAGTGAAGAGGTTTGAGAATGAGCTGGAATTGGATTACCCCCGCAGAACGCATACAACAGCTACCGCCTTATGTATTTGCCCGTCTGGATGAACTCAAGGCTAAAGCACGAGAACAAGGACTGGATTTAATTGATTTGGGGATGGGAAACCCTGATGGTGCAACACCACAGCCAGTAGTAGAAGCAGCAATGGCGGCGTTGCAAAATCCCGCTAATCACGGTTATCCCCCCTTTGAAGGTACTGCTAGTTTTCGTCGTGCCATCACTAATTGGTACAATCGCCGCTATAGTGTGGTGCTTGATCCCGACAGTGAGGCTTTACCTTTACTGGGTTCTAAAGAAGGATTAACCCATCTTGCCATCGCTTATATTAATCCTGGTGACTTAGTTCTTGTTCCTTCTCCCGCCTATCCTGCCCATTTTCGCGGTCCGTTAATTGCTGGGGGGAAAATTCACAGCTTGATTCTCAAACCAGAGAATAACTGGTTAATTGATTTAGCCGCTATTCCCGATGCAGTGGCTGAACAAGCAAAAATTCTCTATTTCAATTATCCCAGCAATCCCACCGCAGCCACCGCCCCCCGTGGATTTTTTACAGAAATCGTGGCTTTTGCCCGTAAATACGAAATTATGCTAGTGCATGATTTATGTTATGCCGAGTTAGCCTTTGATGGTTATCAACCCACCAGCTTATTAGAAATTCCCGGTGCAAAAGAAATTGGCGTAGAGTTTCACACCTTGTCAAAAACCTACAATATGGCAGGTTGGCGCGTGGGTTTTGTGGTGGGGAACCGTCATGTTATTCAAGGTTTACGAACTCTGAAAACAAACCTGGACTACGGTATTTTTGCAGCTTTGCAAACCGCAGCTGAAACAGCTTTGCAACTACCAGATGTATATTTGCATGAGGTACAACAACGCTACCGTGGCCGCCGCGATTTTCTCATTCAAGGTTTAGGAAAATTGGGTTGGGATATTCCCAAAACCAACGCCACCATGTATCTCTGGGTAAAATGTCCCGTGGGTATGGGTTCTACGGATTTTGCCCTGGATGTATTGCAGCAAACTGGCGTAGTTATCACCCCCGGTAACGCTTTTGGAGTTGCAGGTGAAGGTTATGTGCGGATCAGTTTGATTGCAGATTGCGATCGCCTGAGCGAAGTTCTGCACAGATTTAAACAAGCTGGTATCCGCTATCAACCCCAAACCCTCGTTTCTGGTTCACAATAGAGATAGAAGATAGCTTGAAAAAATGTCACTGATGCCTACCCCCTCTGCTACCAATTCTCATTTAATTGTTGCCGGTTTTCATGCCCTTTCTGACCCGATCAGAATTGGGGTTCTGGAACTATTGCGAAAGCAGGAACAGTGTGTGTGTGACTTGTGTGATGCTTTGGGGGTTAGTCAGTCAAAACTATCTTTTCACCTCAAAACCCTCAAAGAAGCTAGCTTAGTTAATGCCCGTCAAGAAGGACGTTGGATTTATTACAGTTTAAATGTGTCGCAATTCGGTATTCTAACAACATACTTAGCCGATTATGGTCGATTAGGAAAAATCTCTCCTGCTCGTTGTTGTGATAAGTTTTACTGATTAATCAACTTTTTTTGATAAATTTTTGTATACATTACCTTAATTGTGATTGACATATCAACTTTTTTTGAAATGATATATACATAACTTAGTAGTATCACCCCTAGAGGTGAAGTCAATGAAGGCAACCGCAAAAAAATTAGCTCTCACGCTGGGTGTATTGGTTGTGTCTATCGGTTGTGCCACATCATCTAACACATCTAGTGAAACTCCCCAGTCAGTAAATGTGACTGAAGTCAGTAATTCCACAAAAATTTCGCAGATTAAAATAGACGGTTCTAGTACAGTTTATCCAATAACAGTTGCGATCGCCCAAGCATTTCAACAAACAAAACAACAAAATAAAGCACAAATAACAGTTAACTTCTCTGGTACGAGCACAGGATTTGAAAAGTTTTGTGCTGGTGAGATAGATATAAGTAACGCCTCTCGACCAATTTTGAAGGAAGAAATGGCAGCTTGTGACCAAAATGGTATCAGATATTTTGAATTACCCATTGCTTTTGATGCCTTGACTGTGGTGATTAATCCCCAAAACAACTGGGCAAAAGACATCACCGTAGCAGAACTGAAAAAGATTTGGGCACCTGCTGCACAAGGTAGAATCACCCGTTGGAACCAAGTGCGTGCATCTTGGCCAGATCGTCCTCTAACTTTATACGGCGCTGGTGATAAATCTGGCACATTTGACTACTTTACAGAGGCCACTGTAGGTACATCCAGAGCCAGTCGTAGAGACTACACAGCCAGCGAAGATGATGATGTCTTAGTTGCAGGTATTAATAAAGACCCAAATGCCCTGGGTTATTTTGGTTATGCTTATTACGAACAAAATAAAGATAAGTTAAAAGCCTTACCAGTAGATAGTGGTAAAGGTATGGTTTTGCCATCCAGGGAAACAGTAGAAAAATCTCAATATCAACCACTGTCTCGACCTTTATTTATCTACGCTAATTTCCAGTCCGCACAAAATAAACCAGGATTGAAAGACTTCTTGGAATTTTACTTCAAGAACGCATCACAGACAGCAATTTCTGTAGGCTATGTACCCTTGCCGGATGAAGCATATAACCTCGATTATGTCAACTTTAACAAAGGCAAAGTAGGAACAGTATTTGAAGGAAAATCTCAGTTAAACATGAGCATTGGTGAATTACTCCGCAAACAAGCCAGGTTTTAGAACATTGCTCATATTGGTTGTTAGTAAAAAACTTCACTCCTGCTTCTTCTGCTCTCTACAAATTATTAGCTAAATAGGAAAACTGATGAAAATTCGCGTAGGAATCAACGGATTCGGTAGAATCGGAAGGCTGGCTTTACGGGCTGCATGGGGATGGCCAGAATTAGATTTTGTCCATATCAACGAAATTAAAGGCGGTGCTGTAACGGCTGCACACTTGCTGAAATTTGATTCTGTTCACGGGCGTTGGACACCAGAAGTAGAAGCAGAAGGCGAAAGCATCTCAATTGACAGCAAATCTCTCAGCTTTAGTGAACATAATAGCCCAGGCGAAGTTCCTTGGTATAACTTCGGTGTTGATTTAGTGCTGGAATGCTCGGGTAAATTCAGAACACCAGCTACTCTCAACCCTTATTTTGAAAGAGGCGTAAAAAAGGTCATCGTTGCTGCTCCCGTCAAGGAAAAAGCCTTAAACATAGTCATGGGGGTTAATGACCACCTCTATCAGCCGGAAGAACATCATTTATTAACTGCGGCTTCCTGTACTACCAACTGTTTAGCTCCAGTAGTCAAAGTCATTCATGAAGGTTTGGGAATTAACCATGGAATTATTACCACCATCCATGACAATACCAACACTCAAACTATTGTCGATGCCCCTCATAAAGATTTACGTCGGGCCCGGGCTACGAGCTTATCTCTAATTCCCACAACTACAGGATCAGCAACAGCAATTGGCTTAATTTATCCTGAACTCAACGGCAAACTCAATGGTTTAGCAGTCAGAGTGCCATTACTTAATGCCTCCTTAACAGACTGTGTGTTTGAACTCCTGCGACCTACCACGGTAGATGAGATTAACAGCTTATTAAAAGCAGCTTCTGAACAAGAACCACTCAAAGGCATCTTGGGCTATGAAGAACGCCCTTTAGTATCTATTGATTATAAAGATGATCCTCGTTCTTCTATCATTGATGCCCCTTCCACAATGGTGGTAGATAAAACCCAAGTCAAAATACTTGCTTGGTATGACAACGAATGGGGTTACGCCAATCGTATGGTTGAACTCGCCCGTAAGGTTGCATTAAGTTATTAGTTATTGAAAAACTACCATCTCCCTGCTTCCCTAATACCTAGTCTTTACTCCCCAACTATTCATGACTTCTTCTGCGGCTTCTCGCGCCAATCTGAAAAATTATATTCTTGTCACCCTTGCCTATTGGGGCTTTACCATCACCGACGGTGCTTTGCGAATGCTCGTACTGCTGTATTTTGACAGTATTGGCTACACACCACTACAAATTGCCTCACTGTTTCTGTTCTATGAAATCTTTGGCGTTGTTACTAACTTTCTAGGCGGTTGGATTGGTTCTCAATTCGGTTTAAAGGTAACTCTTTATACTGGCATTGGCTTACAGGTTTTTTCTCTGCTGATGCTATCATGGCTAAATCGTAATTGGGCAGAGTGGATAGCAGTCCTTTATGTAATGGTGGCTCAGGCATTTTCCGGCATTGCTAAAGACTTAACTAAAATGAGTTCAAAAAGTGCCATTCGCTTGGTTGTACCCCAGGAAGCTCAATCATCTCTATTTAAGTGGGTGGCAGTATTAACAGGCTCCAAAAATGCTCTCAAAGGAGTTGGCTTTTTCATTGGTAGTGTGCTGTTAACTGCTTTTGGCTTTGTCAATGCTTTGTTAATCATGGCTGGGGGACTTTTCTTAATTATGTTTACTGGGTTGATGTTGCCCAATGGTATGGGTAAAATCAAGGCCAAAGTCAAGTTTAGCCAACTATTTTCCAAGAGCAAAGAAATTAATATTCTCTCGGCGGCACGATTTTTTCTCTTCGGTTCGCGGGATGTCTGGTTTGTAGTCGGCTTGCCAGTTTTTTTGCGGGGGACTTTAGGCTGGTCGTTCTATCAAGTTGGTGGATTTTTGGCTTGTTGGGTGATTGCTTACGGTATTATTCAGTTTCTAGCGCCCACACTAATGCAGAAATTTGGATCTGGTCAGCCCCCCACATCAAAGACTATCCAGTTTTGGACATTTACCCTCACAGCTGTTCCCACCGCCATTGCTCTGGCTTTACAATTGGGTATACCTGGCAATATAGCAATTATTGGGGGGTTACTATTATTTGGCGTGGTCTTTGCTTTTAATTCAGCAGTTCATTCCTACCTAGTGTTAGCCTTCACCGATGACGATAAGGTAGCGCTGAATGTCGGCTTTTACTACATGGCTAACTCTGGGGGTCGATTAGCTGGCACAGTTTTATCAGGGTTAGTTTTTCAATATTTTAATTTAGTCGGTTGTTTGTGGACATCCATGTTGTTAGTTTTAGCAGCAGGATTAGTTTCTCTCAAACTACCCGATCCAAAACCAGTCAAAGAAATCCCTTGGAAGGCCGAAGGTGGTGAATAGCGATATGAAGGCAACTTTATTTCAAAGTAATATCAATGAGTAAAAATCAACACACCAATACAACGTCAGTACAACCAGGGAGTAATTTGAGTTTTTTTGAAAGATATCTCACGCTTTGGGTGTTTTTCTGCATTTTAGGGGGAATTTTATTAGGAAGGTTATTTCCTGGGGTGGCTTTAGCACTGGATGTCATTAGTATTTATCAAGTGTCAATTCCCATTGCAGTGTGTCTGTTCTTCATGATGTATCCCATCATGGTGAAAATTGACTTTACCCAAGCTGTTAACGCTGTCCGCGCTCCCAAACCTGTAATTCTCACCTTGGTGGTTAATTGGTTAATTAAACCATTCACAATGGTGGTGTTTGCTCAGTTTTTCTTGGGTTGGTTATTTCGTCCACTAATTACAGGTACAGAATTAATTCGTGGTACTCAAGTAGAAATAGCAAACTCCTACATTGCTGGGTCAATTTTATTAGGAATTGCTCCCTGTACGGCAATGGTTTTGCTGTGGGGATATCTTTCCTACGGGAACCAAGGACATACTTTGGTAATGGTGGCAGTTAATTCTCTGCTCATGCTATTTTTGTATGCACCTTTAGGCAGGTGGTTACTAGCAGCCAGTGATTTAACAGTACCCTGGCAAACCATAGTTCTATCAGTGCTAATTTATGTCGGTTTACCTTTAGTCACCGGTATGTATAGCCGTTATTGGATTTTTAAATACAAAGGTAAAGACTGGTTTGAACGGCGGTTTTTAAAGTATCTCAGTCCGGTGGCTATTACCGCATTGTTAATCACTTTAGTCTTGCTATTTGCGTTTAAGGGTGAACTGATTGTTAATAATCCCTTGCATATTTTGTTAATTGCTGTACCATTATTTATTCAAACTAATTTCATTTTCTTAATTAGTTACGTGGCAGCATTAAAGCTGAATATATCTTATGAAGATGCCGCGCCCGCAGCATTAATTGGAGCTAGCAATCATTTTGAAGTTGCCATTGCTACAGCTGTGATGTTGTTTGGGTTAAATTCCGCTGCTGCACTGGCTACAGTGGTAGGAGTTTTAATTGAAGTTCCAGTCATGTTGATGCTGGTTGAAGTTTGTAAGCTTACGGCTGCTTGGTTTCCACGACAACCTGGCAAAGCCACATTACCAGATCCACGTTTTATTGATCATTAACATTTCTTCTTAAACTGCCAAAAACTTTTGAATCACATCCTGACTCAGTTCTTGGGTGGGGCCGGATGCGACAATACTACCTTTTTGCATGGCGTAATAGTAATCAGCTTGACGGACAAAGTGTAAGTGTTGTTCTACTAATAAAACACAAACGCCTTTGGTTTCCACAATGCGACGGACTGCGGCTTCAATTTCCAGGATAATTGAGGGTTGAATACCTTCAGTGGGTTCATCTAATACGAGTAACTGAGGTTCTCCCATTAAAGCACGAGCGATCGCTAGTTGTTGTTGTTGTCCACCACTTAAATCACCACCCATGCGGGACAACATGGTTTTCAAAACAGGAAATAAGCTCAAAATTTCTTCGGGAATTTCTGCTTTTTTGACTTTTTTTTGCCTAGCTTCTAACCCTAGCAGCAGATTTTCTTTGACTGTCAAACGAGGAATAATATCTCTTCCTTGGGGGACATAACCAATTCCCATTTTTGCTCTTTGATCTGGAGATTTGCTGTTAATTAATTCACCGATGAAGTCAATTGTGCCACTGCGTGGTGAGATTAAGCCCATAATTGTTTTGAGTAGCGTAGTTTTGCCTACGCCATTGCGTCCAATTAAGCACACCATTTGTCCTGGTGATACGCTTAAATCTATATCCCGTAAAATATGGCTTTCACCGTAGTAAACGTTAAGCTGAGAAATTTTGAGCATTTCCATTTTGATTTAAAATACCAGTGGGGGAGAATTTATTCACGCAGAGACCCAGGGACGGAAAGGAAGTTTTTAGCTCCTATTTTTGTTCCTCTCCTAGATACACTTGGATAACACGGGGGTCATTTTGTACTTCTGCAAAATTGCCTTCACATAGTACTGATCCCTCATGTAGTACTGTGACTGTTTTAGCAATTTGACGCACAAATTCCATATCATGTTCAATTACTAAAATTGAATGACTTTGGGCTAATGTTAATAGTAGTTCGCCGATATTGTAGGTTTCTTCATCTGTTAAGCCTGCAACTGGTTCGTCAACGAGTAATAAATCTGGTGACTGGGCGACTAACATCCCAATTTCTAAGCGTTGCTTTTCTCCGTGGGAAAGTAAGCCGGCGGCAATGTCTGCTTTAGAGGTTAAACCGACAGTTTCTAGTAGTCCTTTAATACTGTTTCTTTCCCCAGCATGAGAACCCCTAAATAAAGTAGAGAAAACATTCTTATTACGGTTGCTGGTGATTTCTAGGTTTTCACGAGGGGTTAAATTTAAATAAACGCGAGGTGTTTGGAATTTTCGCCCAACTCCTAGTCGGGCGATTTCATATTCAGGTAAAGAGCGTAGGTTTTTTCCTTTGAATAAAACTCTCCCAAAGGTTGGTTGCACTTTGCCTGTGATCACATCTAGAAAAGTAGTTTTACCTGCACCATTGGGACCTATTACTACCCGTAATTCTCCCGCATCCATGCTGAAGTTGAGTTGGTTTATAGCTTTAAAATTATCAAAACTTACAGTTACGTTTTCAGTTTCCAAGATTTTGGCGTTCATGTTGCACTTCGGGGTCTTTTTCTAAGGAGGGATATGTGGCAATTTTTTGATGGCGCTGCAACAAAGGCATTTTTTGGCTTTGTAACCATCCCATCATGCCGTCAGGTAGAACTGTAACAACAATTAAAAACAGTGCGCCTTGAAAAAATAGCCAAATTTCAGCAAATTGTTCACTTAAAAAAGTGCGGGCATAATTGACTAACAAAGTTCCCACAATTGCCCCAGTTAAAGTAGCACGTCCCCCCACTGCCACCCAAATGACCATTTCAATAGAAAAGGCAATATCCATTGATCTCGGTGATACAGAACCACTTTGCAGAGTGTAAAATGCTCCTGCTATACCAGCAATCGCACCAGAAACTGCAAACACTAAAACTTTGAATTCTGTAGGATTATAGCCAGAAAATCTCACTCGATTTTCATCATCTCGAATAGCTATGAGTAATCTGCCAAAGCGTCCACTTGTCAACCAACGACAAATGCCATAGGTTGCTGCGAGAAAAATTACCGTTAGAGTGTAAAAAATAAATTGTGTTTGCTGGTCACTGACAGTAGCCCTAAACAAAGTTTGAAAACCCGTCAGTCCGTTAGTGCCATTAAACAGTTTTTGTTGACCATTAAAAAAGTTGAAAAAGATAATCACCGCTGCTTGGGTGAGTATGGAAAAATAAACTCCCTTCAGGCGATTACGAAATACTAAATATCCCAATAATCCCGCTAGCAAACCTGGAATCAACACCACAGCCACTGTCGCCACTGGAAAGGAATAGAAAGGTTGCCAAAACCAAGGAAGTTCTGTAACACCATACAATCCCATAAAATCCGGCAGTTCACCAGAGGGAACTTGCAATTTCAGATGCATAGCAATGGCATATCCACCCAAACCAAAGAAAATCCCGTGTCCCAAGCTCAACAACCCGGTATAACCCCAAATCAAATCCAGACCTAAACCTACAATAGCCAGGGATAAAAATCGCCCCAGTAAATTCAAGCGAAACGGTGAAAGCATTGCTGGCATAATCAAAATCAAGATGAGTGCTATCGCCAGCACTCCCCCAACTTCAATTAAAATTAACCGTCTTCCTTTGTTCCTCATTCTCTGCATCCTCTGCGCCTCTACGGTTTAAACGTCAACAGTACGACCCTTCTGAGGAAAAATTCCCGCAGGCTTCCACTGTAAAAACGCGATAATCAGTGCAAATACTAACACCTTCGCCATACTCGTGGTGGCAAAGAAATTCAACACATCTGCTAGAGGCTGAATGGAAGAAAACAAAAAAGCCAGAGTCCCGGAACCAATTAAAAAATTAGCCGTACCGATACCCAAAGCCGCTAAAATAGTTCCTGCCAAATTACCCACACCACCGACAACTACCACCATAAAGGTATCAATGATATAATTTTGCCCAGTATTTGGCCCTACTGAACCGAGTAAACTGATGGCACAACCAGCCACACCAGCCAACCCCGAACCTAAAGCAAAAGTAATAGCATCAACTTTTTGAGTTGGGACACCTAAACAAGCACTCATACTCCGGTTTTGCGTGACCGCACGAATCCTTAAACCCCAGTTAGAACGTTGTAAAAATAGATAAATTCCCGTCAGACAAACTATTGTCAAAGCAATAATAAATAACCTAGCAAATGGCAATTGGACACCAGCCAAAGATATTCCCTCTTGCAGCCAACTAGGAGCAGTTACGTCTACATTTTGAGCCCCAAACCAAGGTAGAGTTACCGCTTGCTGATTACTAAATAAATTGACCGTTACTATTGTTATTCCTAAAGATAATAACAACAACACCGCCACAACCCAATTACGAACTTTAGCGAAATTACTGCGGGAATTTAAAATCCATAAACCTCCAAAAAATAACATAGAAAATAGCACTATGCTAATTACTAATGACCAATTTACGCTGCGAACAAACTGCTGAAAAATCAAACTCACACCCCAAGTAGCCAAGAGAGTTTCTAAGGGTCGTCCGTAGAGATAACGAATCACACCCCGTTCTAAAATTAACCCCACAACAGCAGTGAAGAAAAAAGCAACAATCAAAGCCAAAAATATATAAGATTCAAACCAAACTCCCCCCAGTTGCTTACAGCCATTTTGGACAACAAATGTTGCATAAGCGCCAAACATCATCAACTCACCATGCGCCATATTAATAACGCCCATCAAACCAAATATAATGGCTAGTCCCAATGCAGCAATTAGTAATACTGCTCCAATACTAATGCCATTAAATAAAGCCTCTAAAAAACCTGTTAACACTCATTTCTCCTCAACAACAATCATTAGTCAATGGCCAATAACTAATGACCAATGACTAATGACCAATGACTTACACTTGTTTGTACTTACCGCCTTTAGCGGGATCTGACCAATCACAACTAAAGCCCTGAGTCTCCTTTACAAATTGATTCCAAGGAATCGGATCAACTGCTCCAGGAGTAGCATAGACAATATCAAATAAACCATCTTGTCTGACTTGACCAATCCGCACAATTTTCGATAAGTGATTATTGGTATTCATTGTTACTTTGCCTTCCGGCGCATCTATGGTTTGACCGTAGGCCGCAACGCGGACTTTATCTAAATCAGTTGTACCAGCTTTTTCTACTGCTTGTTTCCACAAATAAACTGCGATGTATGCTGCTTCCATTGGGTCATTAATTACCCGCTCTGCACCATATTCTTTTTTGAAAGCTTCGACAAACTTTTTATTAGCAGGCGTATCTACGGTTTGAAAATAATTCCAAGCAGCGTAGTGACCTTGGAGATATTCAACACCAATAGCTTTAACTTCTTCTTCGGCAATACTCACAGACATAGAAGGATACTTGTCTGCTGTCAATCCAGCTCCTTTCAATTGTTTGAAGAAAGCAACGTTGCTATCACCATTTAGGGTGTTGTAAATCACACCGCCGTTGGGCAAAGCTTGCTTAATCTTTGAGATGATAGGAGTAACTTCAACGTTACCTAATGGTAAATAATCTTCAGCAACTGTTGTTCCACCTAAAGCTTGTAGTTGGGCTTTAATAATAGTGTTAGCAGTCCGTGGAAAAACGTAGTCAGAACCAACTAAAAAGAATTGTTTACCCTTATTTTTTAATAACCAATCAACAGAGGGTTCAATTTGTTGATTGGGGGCTGCGCCAGTATAGAAAATGTTTTTGGAGCATTCTTGACCTTCATACTGTACTGGATACCAAAGCATATGGTTTTTGCTCTCAAATACTGGCTTGACATTCTTGCGGCTAGCAGAAGTCCAGCACCCAAAAATAACAGCTGTTTGGTCTTGCTCAATGAGTTTCGTGGCTTTTTCTCTAAAGGTATCCCAGTTAGAAGCGCCATCTTCAACGATGGAGACAATTTGTTTACCTAAAACACCACCACCAGAGTTAATTTCTTTAATGGCTAATTGTTCAGCATCGACAACGCTTTTTTCACTAATAGCCATAGTGCCACTCAGGGAGTGCAAAATACCTACTTTGATGGTGTCGCCACTACTGGTGGCCGTGGGAGAAGAAGCAGATGGACTCTCAGTAGCAGTGGGAGAGTTATTCGCGCAAGCCTTGAGTAAAAAGCTACCGCCGATACTTGCAGAGCCGTAGATTAAAAACTTCCGTCTGTTAAATTGTCTACTCATGATCTTGATGACTGTACCTCCGAATCAATCTGTTAAGTCACAGGAACCTGACAAAGTTAATCTTTAACTTGTGATATTAGTGGTTTATTTTACTATTATTTTGTTATCAGTTATACAGAACACCATTTTTTTAAGCAAAATACTTTGGTCAAAATATGAAAATATACAAGGATGCGAGAGCGTGGGAGTATTTCTCAACATTTAATAGCATTTTGAATTTAGAATCGGAAATTCCCCTTTTTTCTCCTGGTTTACGGAATCCATTTACCTATGGCCATGATTTTTGTCAGACCCGCTTTACCAATTTATACTGATGTAGCCTTTTTGCTGATAAATCTGAATAAATCTAGTTAATATTACGCCCGGGGTAGGATACAAATCAAAAAAATATATATAAGATATGTCATTGTTGTGTAATCTACTTATTGCTTGTGATTTATCAACACGCTAAAAAGTGGCTCAAAACTCAACAGGAGAAAGCAACCAGTGAAGGTTATAGATTTAGCTGGTTTGACTGGTTTTGTCTGTGGTATCCTCCTGGTTGGCTGGTTTTATTTAACCGCCACTGGCAGCACTATCACTCCGACCCTGATGGCTGGAATTGGTTAGAATACGGATTGTTTTTATTTCCAGGTGGATTTTACTTAGCACTACTAAATCGTTGGTTACGTCTGGGATGTCGTTCACCAAGACAAGAAGTTGATGAATTTAATCCTCACTATCAAAAAGCCTTTCGTGAAGAAATTCTGGCTCCCATAGTTAAATATTATTTTGAGGGAGAATTACAACAAACTAATCTCCTACCTCCACAAACTCCCGTAATTGTAGCGATGAATCATGCAGGGATGTGTTTTCCTTGGGACTTTATCACTTTAGGCTACTTACTAAGTCAAGCCCAAGGATGGGAGGTGCAACCCCTAGCTAATGAAACACTATTTGAACATCCTTGGATAATGTGGTGGCTACCAGCTAAATGGTCTCAGGTTTTAGGTGCTGTGCGAGCTCAGAGAAGTGATTTTGAACGAGCCACCGCACAAGGTAAAACTCTGCTATACGCACCGGAAGGATTACGTGGACCTCTCAAAGGTTGGAATCAACGCTATCAACTACAAAAATTTGATGTAACTTTTATGCAACTGAGCGATCGCTATCAAATTCCCATTCTCCCAGTTGTGTGCATTGGAAGCGAATCTTTACATCCTTGGACTATTAATTTCAAGAAAGTGCAACGACTATTTAAATTACCCTTCTTTCCCATATCGCCATTGATGATTATGTTGATTATATTTCCTTCAATGGGAGTTTGGGCAATGAAAACTCACCTTAAGTACTTTATCCTACCTGTACAAAAAGTCAATTCAGTGAAAAGACTTTCAGTCACCTATAAACAAGTACAAAAACTGCGAGAAGAGCTACAAATTCAAATAAATAAATTACTCAAACATTCGACCTAAAAACTTTGCGTAGCTTTGCGTTGAATCGATAGAAGAACTCCCGAAACGATAGCCTTTACCGTAAACAGTATGAATTAATGGACTTTCTTTTCCCACCTCAATCTTACGGCGCACCAGGCGAATTAATGCCGCTATCACATTACTATTGGGTTGTTCGTAATCTTGGGGCCAGAGATTTTGTAGAATTTGAGCATGAGTTAGCAAATGTCCCGTATTTTCCATAAAAAATTGTAACAACTGACTTTCCTTTTGAGATAACTCAATAATTCGTCCTTGGCGATAAGCCACTTGATTTTCATAATCAAGTTCTAAATCAGCCACAGTCAGCCGTCCAGTGGTATTTTCGTAACTTGGAGAACCCGCACGACGTAACAAAGCACGAACTCGCGCTAATAACTCCCGTAATTCAAAAGGTTTGACTAAATAATCATCTGCACCCGCATCTAAACCTTCCACGCGGTCATCTAAAGTATCTTTGGCTGTGAGAAATAGTACGGGTGTGACTTTACCTTGGCGGCGCAATTCCTGACAAATCTCTAAACCTGTTTTTCCTGGGAGCATCCAATCTAAAATCAGTAAATCATAAGTACCTCCGGCGGCAAATTCGCTTCCAGTAGCACCATCGTAAGCTATATCCACACTGTAACCCTCGCGCGTTAACACACGAGTTAAGGGTTCAGTTAGTTCAACTTCATCATCAACTAATAAAATTCTCATGCTGCTTGTGGTAAGCAATCAAGATATTCTCAATATAAATGAACTGCCAAAAATAAAATGTTAACTGTTGCATTGCCCAAAGGGGAACTACTCAAAAATAGCATCCGCCTGTTGCAATCTGTAGGATTGGATTTTAGCGCTTTTTTGGATTCTGGAACTCGCCAACTGCAAATTCTTGATGCTAGTGGGCAAGCAAAAGGACTGTTGGTAAGGGGGCAAGATGTGCCTGTATATGTGGAATATGGTCAGGTACAGTTGGGGATTATTGGTTACGATGTGCTGCGGGAGAAAAAACCTCAAGTTGCACACTTAGTTGATTTACAGTTTGGTCATTGTCGAATGTCCGTGGCTGTAAAAGCATCTAGTGCCTATAAATCACCCTTGGATTTGCCTCCTCATGGCCGAGTTGCTTCTAAGTATGTCAATTGCGCTCGTGAGTATTTCCAGAGTCTGGATTTACCCATAGAAATCGTACCCTTGTATGGTTCCGTAGAACTAGGCCCCATTACAGGAATGTCTGAAGCAATTGTAGATTTAGTTTCTACGGGGCGGACTCTACGTGAAAATGGTTTAATTGAAATCACGACTTTGTATGAAAGTACAGCGCGGTTGATTGCTCATCCTCTGAGTTATCGTCTCAACACAGGTAATTTACATAAATTTGTCGAAGAATTGCGCCAGCAAGCTTCTTTTTTAGCCACGGTTTAACTGAAAAAAAGCTCCAGAATGCCTAAATCATTCTGGAGTGGCGACAAGTGCCTCACATAAAGCAATTTTTCACTGCCATTACCTCAAATGTCACCAGGGTATCCACAGAAATACCATCATTTTTTAACTTGTTAAACTAAAACTATGTGCTGAAAGTTTAACTTGCTAATTTTTTAATTTTTTAATTTTTATATAAAAGCTCATGAACCCTGAAGCGAATAATTATGAAGCGGCGAGACTGGAGGTTCTGCGCCAGTATCAGATTTTGGACACTGAGCCAGAAGAAGCTTATGATAATTTGGTTCAACTAGCTGCCTTTATTTGTGGTACACCCATAGCTCTGGTAAATTTTATCGATGAAAATCGGCAGTGGTTTAAAGCAAAACTCGGTGTAGATGCCCGCGAAATGCCGCGTAATGTCGGGTTATCTTACCTTTGCCAAGAAAGACGAAATGTTGTCATTGTATCCGATGCTTTAGCTGACCCAAAGTTAGCCACAAATCCCGTAGTCACTTCTTATCCCTATGTAAGGTTCTATGCAGGTGTACCTTTAATTACAATGAAAGGCTATATGTTAGGAACCCTGTGTGTAATTGATAAAGTACCACGGCAATTGAGCCAACAACAAGTAGAAGCTCTGGTGGCTCTGAGCCGCTTGGTAATCAACCAATTGGAACTCAGACGTAACATATCGCAAGTATCTCGAATTAGTGAAGAATTAATTACCCATGAGCAAGCAGCAAATAGCAGGATTAATAACATACTTGAAAGCATCACTGATGCCTTTTTTGCTTTAGATCAAGAGTGGCGATTTACATACATCAATGGTCAAGCAGAACAACTGTTACAAAAAAGCAAAAATGAGCTATTGGGTGAAAATATCTGGGAAGTTCTCCCAGCAATGGTAGACACAAAATTTGCTTGTGAGTATCACAGAGCCATTGCCAAACAAGTTAGTGTGGAATTTGAAGAATTCTATCCACCTTTCCAGCGCTGGTTTAGTGTTCACGCCTATCCATCGCGAGATGGTTTGTCTGTGTATTTCCAAGATATCACCGAAAAGCACCAAACAGCGGCAGCACTGCGACAGAGTGAACAGCGTTGGCAATTAGCCTTACAGGGTAATAATGATGGTATTTGGGATTGGAATGTCAAAACCAATGAAGTGTTCTTTTCCACTCGCTGGAAGGAAATGCTGGGGTATGAAGACCACGAAATTTCTGATCATTGGGATGAATGGCAAAAACGAGTCCATCCTGATGATTTAAAAAGCGTCCTGCAAGCCTTTGAAAATCACTTTGCTAAAAAAACACCGTTTTATGTCACCGAACATCGAATTTTGTGTAAAGACGGCGGTTATAAATGGATTTTAGATCGCGGACAGGCACTTTGGGACGAAAACGGTGATGTGGTGCGAATGCTAGGTTCCCACACCGATATCGCTGAACGCAAGCGGGTAGAAGAGGAACTCAAGCGGCAAAATTTGCGATCGCAACTGTTTGCGGATATTACCCTCAAAATTCGGGAAAGTTTACAACTAGAGGAAATTCTACAAACCACCGTCCATGAAGTTCAAAAACTACTGCAAGCAGACAGGGTATTGATGTTTCAAGTCTGGGCTGATGGATCGGGAACAGTAGTGCAAGAGGCAGTGCTACCTGCTTGGCCTGTAGCTCTTGGACAAGACATATTCGATCCTTGCTTTCAGGAACAAGGCTATGTGGAAAAATATCGCCAAGGTAGGGTCAGTGCAATTGTAGACATTGAAGAATCTGATATTCAAGACTGCTATCGCCAATTTCTACAAAATTTAGGTGTCAAGGCTAACCTGGTGGTACCGATCATGGTGAGGGGGAATCTTTGGGGCTTGCTCATTGCTCATCAGTGTGCCGCACCTCGCCACTGGAATAGCTTTGAGTTAGACTTATTACAACAAATCGCCAACCAGATTGGTATTGCTCTTTCCCAAGCACAATTATTAGAACAAGAAATCCGTCATACTCAAGAACTAGCTCGTTCCAATGCTGAACTAGAACAGTTTGCCTATGTAGCATCCCATGATTTACAAGAACCTTTGCGGATGGTAACGAGTTATTTACAACTTTTAGAGCGAAAGTATAAAGACAAACTAGATGCTAACGCCAAACTATTTATTAATTACGCTGTAGATGGCGCGGAGCGAATGCAAAACCTGATCAATGATCTGTTGAATTATTCTCGTGTCACCACCAGGGGAAAACCCATGGTCGAAGTTGATTTTCAGAAGATTTTTGAAGGTGCGATCGCTAATCTCAAAGTTGCTATTGAAGAATGCGGGGCCATCATCACCCACGATCCTTTACCTGTAGTCATGGCTGATCCTAGTCAACTCACTCAAGTATTACAAAACTTAATTGCTAACGCCATCAAATTCCGGGGAGAATTACCACTCAAAATTCATGTGGGAGCAGTCAAAGCAGAACACACAGATGATCAACTTACCACCACCCAGTCCCCAGCCCCTACAACCCCCAACCAATGGCTATTCTCGGTCAGCGACAATGGAATTGGGATAGAATCTCAATATGCTGAACGTATTTTTATCATTTTTCAACGCTTGCATGGTAGAACTAAGTACCCAGGTACTGGAATTGGACTGGCGATTTGTAAAAAGATTATAGAACGCCACGGCGGAGGTATCTGGGTTGAGTCGAAACCGGGTCAAGGATCGACTTTCTACTTCACAATTCCAGAAAAGTCAGGGAAAAAATCGTGAATAATCAAACAGCGATTATGCCTATTGAGGTTTTGTTAGTAGAAGATAATGCCAGTGATGCCCACCTGACCAGAATGGCCCTAGAAGATAGTAAAATCGCAGTTAATCTGCACGTGGTCGAAGATGGTGTAGAGGCCATGGCATTCTTGCGTAAACAGGAACAGTATAATCAAGTCCCTCATCCTGATATTATACTGCTGGATTTAAACTTACCCAAAAAGGACGGGCGCGAAGTACTGGCAGAAATCAAAGCCGATCAAAATCTCAGAGGAATTCCTATAGTTGTTTTAACAACTTCTCAATGGTCGGAAGATATTCTCAAAGTTTATAACCTCTCGGCTAATTGCTTTATCACTAAGCCAGTTGACTTTGACCAATTCGTTAAAATTGTACAGTCCATAGAAAATTTCTGGTTTGCAATTGTAAAACTGCCACCGGAGTGAAATAAATGGCAGGAAAATCTATTAAAGTCTTGTTAGTAGAAGATAACCCTGGTGATATTTTTCTACTACAAGAGTTATTACAAGAAGTAACTACAGCTAAAGTAGAGTTAGAACCAGTTGAGGAGCTTTGTGAAGCACTTAAATCCATAGCAAGAAACAGTTTTGATGTCATACTATTAGACCTTTCATTGCCCGATAGCCAAGGGCTAGACACTTTTATCAGAACGGCTGATCAGGCAAAAGGAACTCCGATTATTGTGTTGACGGGTTTAAATGATGAAACTCTTGCACTACGAGCGATGCACGAAGGCGCACAAGATTACTTAATCAAAGGTCAAGTAACTGGCGATTTACTGGTCCGTTCCATGCGCTATGCCATTGAGCGTCAACGTTCAGAAAATGCCTTGCGCCAAAGTGAAGAACGCTTTCGGGTGGCTCTCAAAAATTCCCCCATCTTTGTTTTTAACCAAGATATAAACTTATATTACACTTGGGTTTATAACCCCATGTCTGGATGGACGAGTCAGCAGATGTTGGGTAAACATGATTTTGATTTGATACCACAGAAAGATGCCGAACGTTTGACGGCTATTAAACATAGTGTCCTGACTAACGGCATTGGTATTCGAGAGGAAGTATCTATAACTACCCCCCAAGGGAATCGATATTATGACTTGACTGTTGAACCACTGCGGAATGAGTCCCAGGAAATTGTCGGTATAACTTGTGCCAGTATTGATATCAGCGAAGGTAAGCTTTCTCAAGCAAAAATTCGTGAACAAGCGGCTTTACTAAACATCACCACTGATGGAATTTGTGTCTGTGATTTAAAAAATCAAATTCTCTTTTGGAACAAAGGTGCAGAAAATCTCTATGGTTGGCAAGCTCACGAGGCTAGGGGCAGAAATGCTGACGAGCTTTTAAATAGTGAAGCTGTTCAGGAATTCCAGGAGGCTTTATTGCATGTTATGACTAAAGGTAACTGGCAAGGAGAGTTAACTCAAATCACTAAAACTGGGAAAGAAATCTTGGTAGCTAGTCGTTGGAGTTTGGTACGCGACGCGGACGGAATGCCTAAATCAATTTTGATTGTTAATACAGATATTACTGAGAAGAAGCGTTTAGAATCACAATTATTTCGCGCTCAACGCCTGGAAAGTATCGGCACACTAGCTAGTGGTATTGCTCACGACCTCAATAATATCCTGACACCAATTTTGGCAGGAGCCCAATTACTACCGATGAAATTCCCTAATCTTGATGAACGAACTCGGCGGTTGTTGGAAATTGTGGAAATCAATGCTAAACGGGGAGCAGATTTAGTTAAGCAGGTGCTATCCTTTGCTAGAGGTGTAGAAGGAAAGCGGATTACTTTGCAGATCAGACACCTGATTGTAGAAATTACCAAAATTCTCAAAGAAACATTACCCAAATCCATTGAGATTTATACCGACATCCCCAGCGACTTGTGGATGGTTTCCGGAGATAGTACCCAACTCCATCAAGTACTGATGAATCTCTGTGTTAATGCCCGTGATGCTATGCCTAATGGGGGTACTTTAACTATCTCTGGTGAGAATCTTGTGGTCGATGAAAATTATGCTCGGATGAACCTGGAAGCAAAGGAAGGATTATATGTAGTGATTACGGTTACTGATACTGGAGTTGGTATTCCACAGGAAAGCTTAGATAGGATTTTTGATCCATTTTTTACCACCAAACCAGTCGGACAAGGTACAGGCTTAGGACTTTCCACTGTGCTTGGTATCATTAAAAGCCACGGTGGTTTTATCAATGTGTACAGCGAAGTAGGACATGGTACTAGCTTTAAGGTGTACTTACCAGCTGTGGGCGGAACAGAAACACTCCCTCCCCAGGATTTAGCTATTCTTAAAGGACATGGTGAATTAATTCTCGTTGTGGATGATGAACCCTCAATTCAAGATGTCACTAGAACTTCACTAGAAACTCACCAATACCAGGCCTTAATTGCCAGTGACGGCATTGAGGCCATCGCGCTATACGCTAAATACGCAGACAAAATTAGTGCCGTACTCATGGATATGATGTTACCATCCTTGGATGGAATCACCACTATTCGGACTTTGCAAAGAATTAACCCCCAAGTGAAAATCATTGGTACCAGTGGTTTGATGTCTAAAACCAAGTTAGAAGAACTTATGGACACTGGTACTCAGATATTTTTGCCAAAACCTTACACTGTCAATGAATTATTACTGACTTTACAGAAAATACTGTAGTTCAGGCTATTTAGCAGCAATTGCACCAACCCCTAACAATAACTTCGTAGCTTTCGCCACGTATACCAGGGCGAAGAGTCTTCATATCTATACACTGGAAAGTTTCCCACGCAATGTCTTCAATCGCACCACATTGGCGACAGCAAAAGTGATGATGGGGTTCAACCTTCGCATCATAGCGACAAACTCCTTCTTCCAGTAACACCTCTCGTACAAGACCCACTTCCCTGAGAGCTTGCAGAGAACTATAAATAGTCGCCTGAGATGAAACAGGAAAATCTTTGTTGAGGTCCCCCAGGATGGTCTCAACTGTAGGGTGATCAGACCGAGATAACAAATTTGCATAAACTGCGAACCTCTGAGGAGTCACCCTCAAACCTTTAGATTTTAAGGTTTGAATAATTGTGTGTGCCTCTTGCTGCATATTTTGCTGCTACATTTTGCATTTTAACGATTTCTCTATTGTAATCACCAAATATTAACTTTAAACAACTTGAGAAATTAAGTATTTATAACTATTGAATTAATTTTAAATAAGAATTATTCTGAGATAGTAATAAAAAACAATCGTAAACAAAAACTCAACTCATCAAAAATATGGCTGTTATCGAAAAAGTTCCCAACGTTGTATTCAAAACCCGTGTGCGCGATGAATCTATTGGTGGACCTAACCCATACCGTTGGCAAGACCTTACCACTCAAGATATTTTCGGTGGTAAGCGTGTTGTAGTCTTTTCACTACCTGGAGCTTTTACCCCCACTTGTTCCACCTCCCACCTTCCGCGCTACGAGGAACTCTATGACCAATTCAAAGCCTTGGGAATTGATGACGTGGTTTGTGTATCTGTGAATGATGCCTTTGTTATGTTCCAGTGGGGTAAGCAACAAGGTGCTAAAAATGTGACTTTACTTCCCGATGGTAATGCTGAATTTACACGCAAAATGGGGATGTTAGTTGATAAATCTAACCTGGGCTTCGGTTTGCGCTCTTGGCGTTACTCAATGGTAGTAAATGACTGCACCATTGAAAAAATTTTTGTTGAGCCTGGTTACGAAGATAACTGCCCTACCGATCCATTTGAAGTGTCGGATGCAGACACCATGCTAAATTACCTAAAAGAAGCTAAAACTCCTGCTGCTGTGTAATATTATTGCTGGGGACTGAAAATTAGGTATTGGGTATTAGGGATGAGGAAAAATTTTCCTCAGTCCCGACTTCCCAATATCCATATTCAAAATCTAAAACTTGAGGGACGCATGACTTACGATTTCGACTTATTTGTGATTGGCGCAGGATCTGGTGGTATTGCAACCGCTAGAAGAGCCGCAGAATATGGAGCCAAGGTAGGGGTTGCTGAGTTTGACCGACTAGGCGGAACCTGCGTAAATCGTGGCTGTGTCCCTAAAAAGTTAATGGTCTATGCTTCCCATTTTCCAGATTTGTTTGCAGATGCTCAAGGGTACGGCTGGAGTGCAGTCAAGAGTTCTTTAGACTGGGAAAAAATGATTACGGCGGTCAATGATGAAGTGACACGCCTCAATGGTATTTATCAAACTATGCTGGATAAGTCCAAAGTTGAAATCTTGCAGGGACACGGTAAATTTATTGATGCCCACACCATTCAAGTAGGCGAACGTCAGGTTACCGCAGACAAGATTTTAATTGCCGTGGGTGGCTATCCAGTCAAGCCAGATATTCCCGGGATTGAATACGCTCTTACTTCCGATGATATTTTCCACTTGAAGGAACAACCCAAACGTATAGTAATTTTGGGCGGAGGATACATTGGCTCAGAATTTGCTTGCATTCTCAATGGAATGGGAAGCGAAGTTACCCAGGTAATTCGTAATGAGAAGATTTTGCGTGGTTTTGACGAAGATTTACGCCATGAGATTCAGGAAGGAATGGGTAAGCATGGTATTAAAATTCTAAACAATAGCGAAATCACTGCCATTGAGAAGGCAGAAACAGCGTTAAAGGTGAGTGTTCGCAGGGATGGTGATTCTGAGGAGACGGTAATTGTTGATGCGGTGAGTTTGGCGGCTACAGGGCGCAAACCTAACACGCAGAAATTAGGTTTGGAAAATACCAAGGTTCAGCTAAACAAAAATAGTGCAGTTATCGTTGATAAATACAGTCAAACTACTGAAGAAAATATCTATGCAGTAGGAGATTGTACAGATAATATTAATTTAACTCCTGTGGCTATCAATGAAGGTCGAGCCTTTGCAGATACCGTATTTGGAAACAAGTGTCGCAGGATGAGCTACGAAAATGTACCCACCGCAATTTTTACCACTCCAGAAGCTGCAACTGTTGGTTTAACTGAAGCTGAAGCCAGGGCAAAATATGGTCCAGCTATCAAGGTTTATCGCAGTCGCTTTAGACCAATGTATTATACATTGGCGGGCAAGGATGAAAAAACTATGATGAAATTGATAGTTGATCAAAGCACTGACAAAATTTTAGGAGCCCATATGGTGGGAAATAGCGCTGCTGAAATTATACAAGGAGTGGCGATCGCAGTTAAGATGGGTGCTACTAAAGCTGACTTTGATTCCACAGTAGGTATTCATCCTAGTTCTGCCGAAGAATTTGTGACGATGCGCTGAAGTTAATCATCTCATTAGTGGAGAAATGCCCTGGATTTACTAAAATCCGAGGGTATTTATTTAAATCCCGTCAATACTTGATTCACAAACTAAACTCTGCTGCATCATCCTCATCAGCATCTTTCCCCATAGCAGTAGGCTGAAATGTAGAACCATGAATTAGGCCAGTAAAAGTCATGGCTGGGTTTTGATGGAGAATATTTAGCACACTAAGAAAATCCCGGACAATTTCCCCTGGTGTGAGTAACGCTTCTGCACCCAAGCGAGTGACAATTTCTTGCACAAATTCCTGCAAATCATCATTGTTCAAAACTGGTTCATAACCGAAATTCAGTGCATGAATCTCTGTTAAGCGTTGCAAAAGTGTGAGAATTTGTGCTGCACTCAAAGGGTTAAGCCGGATAACTGGTCCTAAATGTTCCTGAACACCTGACTCCACAACAAAACGGCTTTCTTTTGTGCGTCTTCGCCAAGCTTGGTCTGCAAAAAGTCCTCGGTTGGGATCTTCTAAAAACTTGGTTGTTCCACCAATAAAAATGCCCAGATGTTCCGCTTTACATTGCATAGTGTCATTAAACATGGTTAGCAGTCTGTTATAGTTCTTTTCACGGGTGACTGTAGTTGATATTTGGTATAAATTTACCGCTTCATCAATTAAAACTAACAGTCCTTTATAACCAATCTCTGCCACAAATTTAGCAAATAGCTTGATGTAATCATACCAACTATCATCATCAATAATTACCCGCACTCCTAACGCTGCTTTGGCTTCAATTTTGGTGGTAAATTCTCCACGTAGCCAACGGAGGGACGCATTTTTTAAATCATCATCATCTAACCGATAGCCACGCCAATAAGCAATAATTACGCTACCAAAATCAAAACCATGTACTAAATCTTCGATATATTGAACTACTTCCCTAATTTTTGCTTCAATTTGGTCATCAAAACCATGGTCATTAGGATGTAAGTTTGTTTCTTTGACGACTTCTTGTTGAATTTTGTTAATCCATCCTTCCAAAATTGAAACTAAAGCACCACCATCAGGACGAGTTTTTGTGGCTAGGTGGCTCATTAATTCGCGATAACTTGCTAAACCTTCATTCTGGGTTCCTGCTAATCGGCGTTGGGAAGATAAATCAGCATCCGCGACAACAAAACCTTGCTCCATAGCTTGGTTGCGGATTAGTTGGAGAATAAAGCTTTTACCTGAGCCATAGTTGCCAATTATAAAGCGAAATGCTGCTACACCTTGTGCGATGTCATTAAGATTTTGGCATAGGCTTTGAATTTCTTTTTCCCTTCCCACTGCGATGTGTTCAACTCCTGTCCTCGGTACTACTCCTGCACCGAGAGAGTTAATTAAAGCAGTGGAAATTTTTTTAGGGATTTTGAGTTTAGCCATGTGGTTTACTACTGAATTTTCAACGCAGAAGTATAGGATATATACCTAATTTGCTTCAGAATCCTGGTATTTCCACAATACTAGCACCTTATTGAGCACGGATAATTTTAGAAAGCTATAACAGCATTTAATTGGACGATGTTTTTCTCGCCATGAGATTTTCATACACAGTCAGCATTTTTCTCACGTTGACTAAATGTTCTGGATACACTTGGGGATTTTCCCAACTCGGTTCAACTATTAATTCTCCAATAGTATCATTGGCGTGTTCATTTATAGAATCAATTAATAGACTGGGCATGGTAATTTTTTCTTCAGCAATTTGCTTAATAATTTGCCGGGGACTATCTTGTTCTAGTATGGCTTTCAGCACCTTAATTTCATGGTTAGGTAGTAGTTCTAAGAATTGGTTCCATTCTTCAGGTAAAATATTAGATGTATCTGTTGAATCCGAGGAATCAATTATTTCTGCACAAGGAAACAAATCATTTGCACTTTCATTGAAGTTTTCAAGGGAGACTTTTTGATTGTATGTTTCTGTTTGTTGGAGTAATTCCCAAACTTGGCTCTGTAACAAGTCTCGTTCTGGTTGCAACAATGATACTTGTGTTTCTATTTCCTGTAATTCTGATTGTTTTTCTATTATTTTATTTCCTAGGTAATTGAGATTTTTTGCTAAATTATCCCGTTCATTTTTTTGCTGCTTATTATGTGTTTCTAGTACTTGGTTTTCCATACGCAGTTCATACATTTTTTCCTCTAATTGTGGTTTGAGTCTACCTAGCAAACTGACATTGCTCTGAAGTTCTTGTTTTTCTTGCTGAAGTTCACTAATTTGATTTTGTATCTGCACAATTTCAGCACGATAAGTATTACAGTTCAACTCGAGGCGACGTTTTTCTGTTGTCAGAATAGAAAAAGCTTGATGCAGTTCTGCTTTACTTTGTTCGAGGTTTTTTATTTCAGCAGTTAGGTGAATACTTTCAGTTTCTAACTGCTTTTTTTGTCCAGCAAATATTCCTAAATCTCGATGTATACTATCTCTTTGATTCCGAGAATCTATTATTTGATTTTCTAGTTTTTTCGACTCTGCGTATAATAAGTTACGATGTTCTTCTATTTGGTTAATTTCTCGGAAAATCCGATATTTAAGTTCCTCCATTTCTCTAATCCGCTTGCGGTGGGAAATTAAAATCAGCATTTCATAATTGCTTTGGCGCTTATCTATAAATAATGCTGCTGTATAGGTAGCAAGTGTAGTGACTATACCTGTAATTAAGGCTTGATTCAAATCCCAGTTAGGAACGAGACTAATGCCAAAACTCACACTAAAGGCAACTATGCCTAGAATATATCGATTGCTGATCATTGCTGATTGCATATTGTTTTTTTTAGCGCAGTTGAATTGTTAAAATAGGTACTTGTTAATGCCATTACTACAGATCACTACTAAATAGCCACCTTTAAGTATTTATATGGATATAAAAATTGATTTTAGTTACCAGCTAATTAATTTTGTAGCCAGTATCCCTAGGCACAAGGCAAAAGTAACAAAGTTTATAGGAAAGACTAATCATCGATTTTAAATGCTTGTTTTCTGACTTACTATTGTATTAGATATCCCATTACTGTGTATTTGGCTGAGATTGTTCTAAATCTGTACGAAAAAAATCAATAAACTGCCGTGCTGTACGTCCACAACGACCATTGTGACGCGTTGCCCATTGTAATGCTTGATATTCTAAATTTTCCGGGGTAAGATTCAGCTTTGCCTCTGTTGCCAGATGTTGAACAATTTTTAAGTAAGTATCCTGATCTGCTGGTTCAAAAGTCAGGGTGATACCAAAGCGATCGCTAAATGACAGCTTTTCGTGCATTGTATCCCAAGCATGGATTTCGTCTTTATCTTTGGGAGTTGGTCTATCTACAAAATACTCGCGAATCAAGTGTCGGCGATTAGAAGTAGCATATACAACTACATTTTGTGGACGTGCGGTTAAATTCCCTTCTAAAACGACCTTAAGTGCTTTAAAAGCATCATCATCTTCTTCAAAGGAAAGGTCATCCACAAAGATAATAAATTTCTGTGGTACTCCCCGCAGATGTTCGATTATTTTTGGTAAGTCATGCAAGTCAGATTTTGCCACTTCCAGCAAGCGGAGATGGCGCTGGCCATACTCATTTAACAAAGCTTTTACCAAAGAAGATTTTCCCGATCCCCGACTACCGTAAAGTAATACATGCAGTGCTACCCCTCCTGATAATAAGAACTCTGTATTTTTGATCAAAGTTTTTTGTTGAGACTCGTAACCCACTAAACTACTTAGCCTAATCCTATCAGGATACTTGATGCCGACAAACTTACCTTCTTGCCAGCGCAAAGCATGATATTTTGCAAATAAGCCCGTACCGAACTGTCGATAATAAGCTGCTAAATCTTTGACAGCATCAGCCCAATTATCTAAATTTTGTAGCAACACTATTAATTTTGTCTGTATGCTGATATTTGCTTCTCTGTACCAGACAACAGGCGAAATGGGCAAATGGGCTACTGTTTGTACCCACTCGCTCAAAGAAGCACTGCTACACTCATAAAGATTCTGCAATACCTGTAAATCATGCTCTACTGCGGCTACTAAAGCACGGGGTAAGTTCTCAAAATCTTGCTGTTGAGCCAGCTTACTAAAAGGATTCTCAGAGACGAGAATTTGACTAATTAGGTAATCCTCCCAATTTTGCTCTCCAGCGGTCAAGGCATAAAAATAATTACCATAAGCTTTGAGGCAACTTCGTGCATCGGCATCAGTGTAACGTATAGCTTGCAACAGGTCAAGAAATGCCATCCCCACTTCGCTTTCCAGGACAGATTGGTAGAGTAAAAGTGATGCTGCTTGACATTGGAGGAATTGCACTTGGCTATGGCTATAGGATGAACTACTGGCTTTTGGCATAATTAACTTGGTAGTTTAGCTAAATGTATATGGTCAATCGTCTACAGACCCTGACAGCAAAATGAAAATTTCGGTAGGTGATAATTATCTCATACAGTTTTTACGGAGATATTTCTACTATTTTTCATTATTTTTACAGCACATTTACACTAAATTTTATTCGTTTTGTCACAACACAAAACATGGAATCAACCACAGTTCCAGTGTGTCCTCGTTCATTTCACTTTTTCCTTCCTGGGCTTGTTGTAGTGAAAAATGTAACATCAATATCATTCATCCAGCATATCTTATTAATATTTCAAAAAAATAATTACTGACTGCGGAAAATATCCGGTTTTTTGAAGTTGGTGATGATAAATAAAAATAAGGCTGTATATAATTTTTCCCATGTTGAGCAATCATTGATTTTGCTTTACCCGTAGCGAATACTAATTAGTCAATGGTCAGATGCACTGAAAATGACATGAATTGTTGCTCATACTACATTTAGCAACATCGTATCAGTAAAAGTAAAAATCCTCAGTGAAGAAGAAATGCTTATATCGGATAATATCCCTCCCCAGGTAGTTTTTTTTGACAGTTTTTTGGTAGATAAATTTCAAGATTTTTTAGTGTTTATCAGCATAATCTAAAGTAAAAATCCAAGTTATATTGCCATAATGGCAAGTTTTAATCTAACAGATGGGATATTAATATATTGGAGCAACTGTTGCTGTCTACCGAAACTGCTACAGCTAAATTTATCTCGATTAATAGTAATTTTATCAATAATTTTACGGAATAGGACATAATACATGTTATTACCACTGTCTTCTCACAACGTTATCGAGTATCTGCAAGAAACAGGTATGTGTTGCTCAGAAGATGGAGCATCAAGCAAATATCACTTGCTAAAAAGTAGCCAGCACAATTTCAATTTACTAGTAAGTCTAGGAAGTAATCAAAAACTGCTGGTTAAACAAAAACGTCATACTGATGAAACTTGGCATGACTTTTTTAATGAGTGGTTGTTTCAAAAATTGCTACAACAGTTTCCGGTTTTAGGGAATATTGCCGAAATCGCACCATTATTACTACATTTTGACGAAGAAAATTCTATCCTCGTCCGTAGTTACTTAAGTGAATATTCGGAATTAGGTGAATTTTACCGCTACAACGATATTTACCCCCTAGAAATTGCTACTGCCATTGGTACTACATTAGCAGGACTACATCGTGCTACCTTTGAGCACCGAGAATATCGTAGCTTTATGTGTAGTGCCCCTCAAGGACAGTTTCGCTATAGTTTTTACAATCCAGCCCAAGGGGTAGATTCTATTAGCGCAGAAATATTCGGTAGAATTCCCACTGAGGCGCTAAAGTTTTACCTTCTCTATCAACGTTATGAGAGTTTAGAATCAGCGATCGCTGATTTGGCTTATGAATGGCAACCTTGCTGCTTAACTCACAACGACCTGAAATTAAATAATATTTTAATTCATTCTCGTTGGGATCACCTAGATAATTGCTTAGTGAGACTGATTGATTGGGAAGCTTGTGGTTGGGGAGATCCCGCCTTTGATTTGGGTAATCTCATCGCCGATTATTTAGGAATTTGGCTTTGCAGTTTAGTAGTAGATCCCGCCATAGAGTTAGAAGAATCTCTGCATTTAGCCATGACACCTTTAGAGGTGCTGCAACCTTCGTTACTGGGGTTAATTCGCGCTTATCTCAAAGCCTTTCCCATTATTTTGGAGTACAGGAGTGACTTTCTTGCCAGAGTTATCCAATTCACGGGATTGGGGCTAATTAATCAAATTCAAGAAACGATGAAGTATCGTAAATACTTTGGCAACACTAGCATTTATATGCTTCAGGTTGCTAAAAATCTCCTCACCATGCCCGAACATTCTGCATTAAGTATTTTCGGGGTTTCTCAGTCACAAATTCTCAACCCTTTGGCAAAAACACCTAAACTTCCCCAGGTAGAAAAAGAGCAGCAATTGATTCCTCTTTATTACGAAAAAACCCGCCTGCGGGGTTGTTAACTAGTTGAAGCCATTGCCACGGTGTTTGTTTAATTTTTACTGGTTTAATTAATGCTAGATTCTTCTACCAATTCATTGCTCACTACCTTGGTTGATATTGCTAGTAATATTGAGATTCAGTCGAATTTTTGTATTTACCATCCCCATTATCAACCTTTTGCGCTACCCAATAAAGTAGCAGACAGATTTCAACAAAACTCTGCGGATTTACAGCATAAATATCTGACTTTATTGCTGCGAAATTTCCTTTACGGCATCTATTATAATGGTTCTCTACAGAGCACTTTGGCAGTTAATATCCCCACGGCTAATTGCTGGCGACATCAACATTTAGAAACTTATTCTATTTTAGATGTTGATTGGGAATTTTACGAACAACTACAAACTAGCAATCACGGTAAAGGTTATTTTGACCCAAATTGGCAGGTTTTGAGTCTCGAACCGGATGGTAGTATGGCAGTAACTAAAGGGGGTTTGACAGTATATGTAGAACCAGACTGTCATCTCAAATCCAATGAAAAATCTGCCAAGGTGGGGGAATCAGTGGCTATTTGGATGCCTAAAAATCGATTACAAAAGGGCTGTTACTTAGCAGTAAGTAACGTAGGACAAGGAAAGCAAGGTAATCCAGATGCGGATTTGGGCACGGTAAGGATCTATTTTAACTTCACTTCATCTGGTGCGATCGCTTGCATGAATCGACTGACCCAGCAACTCAACGCATCTAATATTGCGTTTACTTTCCAGGTTCTTTATAATCCTGCGGCATACCGACGCTATGATTCAGGGATACTATATTTTGAATGCCAGGACTATCCAGCAATTCGCAAAATTCTTCAAGCTATTTATACAGAGTATCAATCTCATTTCCAAGCTGAAACACCTTTATTTACCAAGTTTCTAGCACCAGGACTAAGTTTAGCCGAAGAACCAACCCAAAAATTTGTCGCACAGGAAACTTTTGGGATGAACCGTTGTCAAATTGTTGCAAATGCCTTGTTGGAAGCTTGGCAAAAAGGTAAAAATGCAATGGAGGAACGCATGAAAGTTATTGACAAACATTTTGCCAAACATTTGATTGATTTGCAACGTCCTTACCTCAACCCCAGTTCTGAGGATATATACCAACCTTTGAAATAATCTCTCTTTCAGAGTAGCTTCCCTAACATCATTCCTAATTAACATAGGTTAGAGGTTTGAATGGCAGTACAAAACAAGCTAGCATAGGAAATTGATATGTAGCAGTTTCCAGGTAGATCAGTTACAGATATTAATGGTAAAACTCCTGTGGGGTAGGCATCCTGCTCGCATTTGTGTACCATTAATTTAATACTTCTTTGTAAGGTAGCTTTTCTAATTACCAATTATTAAATAATGTCCTTTACTTATAATCGCGCCATTCGTCTTCAAGATACAGATGCTGCTGGAGTAATTTATTTTGCTAATGTTTTATGTATTTGTCATGAAGCTTACGAAGCATCTCTAGAAGCATCGGGTATTCATCTCAAATCTTTTTTTACTCATCCATCTGTGGCCTTTCCTATTATTCATGCCAATGTGGACTTTTTCCGTCCTTTGTTCTGTGGGGACAAATTGGAAATTAGTTTAATTCCTCACAAACTAGGTGTGAATAAGTTTGAAGTTATTTATGAAATCATAGTTCAAGATGTCCTAGTTGCTAAGGCTGTTACTAGACATGCTTGTATTGATGCAATTAGTCGAAGTAAGCAGAATTTATCTGATGAGATGATCCAGTGGTTAGAGACGAACCGCCGAGAATCACAGGGGGAGGAGAGAAGAAAGTTAAGAGAGATTTTGTAGATATTCTGTGGCTATTTTTTGCAGTTGTTGGCGGTTGATTTTTCCTTGGGAATTTCGCGGTAATTTGGTTACAGAAATCCAGCGTTTGGGAATTTTGAATTTGCTGAGTTTTTCCTTGAGTTCTGCTTGCAGTTTTAAGTGGCAATTCTGCGGATGTTTAGGAACATAAATAGCTGTCACTGCTTCTCCCCATTGTTGATCTGGTAAGCCGATAACACAAACATCAATTACCATTTCAGTTGATCTAATTGCTGCTTCAATTTCCGTTGGGTAGATGTTTTCTCCGCCGGTGATAATTTTGTCGCTGCTACGTCCCACAATGTTTAAATAACCTTGTGAATCTAAAAATCCTAGGTCATCTACTTGTAAATAATTTTCATTTTTCCAAGTTTGCGGATAGTATCCAAGGGCTAATGATTGCCCCTGAATAGTTATATTTCCAGTTTGATTGCTATTTAAAATTTCACCTTGTTGATTGCGAATATTTACCTGTGCATGTGGCAAAATTTGACCACTGTTAATTTTACCATTCAAAAAATCATCGGGTTTAAGTGCAGCAATTTGAGACGCTGTTTCTGTCATCCCATAAGTTGGTGCTAAACGAATACAGTGAAATCTCGCTTTTGCTAACAGTTCATACCACCCTGGCCCACCCCCTAAAAGTACAGTTTTGAATAGGCATAGCCACTCTGTTAATTCTGGCTTTTCTAGTAAGCGTTGTAATTGTGTGGGTACTAAAGATATAAAAAAATTGGCAGTTTCAATATGATATTCTTGACTAGATACTAAATCCTTAAATGGTACGACAGCCAATTTACCCCCAGTAGTGAAGGAACGCATAAATTGCATCAAACCACTAACATGGTATAGCGGTAAAACACAAAAGGAATTCACTGCCTTTACCTGAAAATATTCTGTAAAACCTCCTACAGATGCTATTAGAGTTTCCCATGTATGCATGGCAAATTTAATCTTTCCCGATGAACCACCTGTGGGAATCATAATCGAAGATTGAGGCGAAGGTAGGTAATGGTTGGAGATTTTTATTTCTTGTTCTCCCAGCCCCCAAATGATATCAGGCTGTACTAATTCTAAAACTTGTTGCCATTCTTGTTTTTTCCAGTCAGGGTTACATAGAAAGATTGGACAACTAGCTGCACAAGCGGCTATAAACCCTGCGAGAAATCGCACTGGTTCACGTTCAGCTATGATGATTTTGGGAATATTTCCAAAAGCTAATTTCTGCTTTAGTTCTAAATATAATTGAGAAGCTATGTGCTGAAATTGATGATTGTGGTCACCAATGATAAAATCACTGGCAGCAAGTTTATGTAAATAAACTATAGGTTGTTCTATGGACATTTAAATAAATTTTCCTCTGGGTTTTCTAAAAAATGGTTGATGCCAAAACCAACAGCCCTGTTTCCTCGAGATAATTCTGCTGCTAGTTGGAGTGCTGCTTGTTTACCAATTGCCGTTTCAAATACCGAGGAAAACACCACATCAATTTTATGGCTTTGGCAAAATTGCCGCAGACGAAAGGGTGAACCTGCTATCCCTGGTTTAATGACAAAAATGCCTCGCCAACCTTGTTGAAAGCACTGCTCAAGTTGCTTGAAGGTAGCTACAGATTCATCTAAGGCTATGGCAGTCTTAAAATCAGCACTCAATTTCAACATTCCCGAAAATTGTTCCACAGGCAATGGTTGTTCAATAAATTCAACATTTGCTTGAATATGCTCACAAATCTCCAGCCATCGGTTAGCCTCTTGGTAGCTAAGTCCACCATTGGCATCTAATCGCAATTTGGCACTAGTGGGTAAAGTACGCGTCAATAAGTCAAAAATTTCTAGCTCTTGAGCAATTGCATTCACCCCAATCTTCCATTTAAACGTGCGATATCCCTGCTTCCACAGGGTTTCCCATTGATTTAACGCTGCCTCTCCAGCTGGTAATAACCCACTATATGTCAGCAATTTGCCGTGGGTTAGAGGAGAAGAATATCTCTTGTATCCAGCAATTCCCACCGCTACCAACGCCGATTCAAAACCAAATTGAGAAGCAGGTAAATGATCGGGGATAGAAAAAATAATTTCTTCTGTAATTTCTGTTGGTAATTGGTCACAAAAATTTAAAGCCTGTTCTAGAGTTTCCGAACCAAACCAACTCATGGGAGCAATTTCTCCCCACCCACACTTACCCTTTGCATCACCGAGACGAATAATTATACCCTCACGGGTATGCCAGGTTCCGTGACGAGTAACCAGTGGTTGCAAAAACCGCCGCTCATAAGGACAAAAATCAAACCGATAACCTTTCATCGCTGACTCTTTGCCACTCAATCTTATCCACCCACGAAAATAAACCCTAAACCCAAGAGCAAACAACAGAAAAAATGTAAATTAACCGCAATAAACTTGCAATTACTTACCTTTTCCGGTAGATGATGATTTTGTTGAACGTGGCGACATAACTGGAAAGCATAGGGTAAACTCAGCCAACTCATTAAAGTCCAAACTGGGAAAATTCCCCACAAAACAAATAGCAAAATCAGGGGATAAATACTCCCAGTAAACCAATAGAGGACTTGGGCTGCTTTTGCCGTACCCAAACGGACAACAGGCGATCGCTTGCCGGCAGCTATGTCATCCTTAACTTGGTGAAAATGTGAACAAAATAAAATTAGGCTGGTGGCAATGCCCACAATCACCGAGGCTGCCAAACTAGTGGTTGACCAACTTTGAGTTTGGCTGTAATATCCTGCTGCCATCGCCAAAGGGCCAAAGGCAAAAAAACAAATAATTTCCCCTAACCCCTGATATCCTAAGCGAAAAGGAGGCCCTTGGTACGTGTAACCCAATAGGCAGCACAGCAAAATTAAACCGATGACAGTGGGGTCATTTTGCCAAATACCAATGGCGATTATTCCCAATAAGCCCGCAGCTAAACACAAGTTTCCTAACCAAAATATTAATAGCTTATTCCCTGTTAAATTCACTAAAGAATGATGTTTATTTTTGTCAATTCCTGTTTCTGAATCAAAGACATCATTACTAATATTTTCCCAAGCTAAAATTAAAATTGCCGCAGCTATAAAAGTAGAAAATATTCCTAAGTTAAAATTCCTTGTTTCTGCAAAAGCTACTGCTGTTCCTACCCAAATGGGCATGATAGCAACACTGTACATAGGCGGTTTAATTGCCGCTATCCATAATTTAATTTGAGGATTTGCAACCTGCTTTGTAGTCATCAGTCGTAATTAATGAGATTACAGTAACTTTACTTATACATAAAATTTTACAGTTTCGAGAGACACCACCAGTCCTAGGGGGCAGTCAAAAGTCAAAAAGCTCATATAATAGCCTTTTGCTCCACTGGAAATGTTTGTGCTATTTACGCCATCCTCTACTATCTAACCTCTCGTTAGTAAATTGTCTTAGCTGCAAAGCAAAACTAGGCATATCTGTTCAGCCTCTGGGAGCACCATAAATAAAGCAAACCATACTCTGGTGAAGTGGCAACTGAATGTGTTACCTGTAGAAATACGACCACGTTTAATAACACTTTAGAAAGTTAACTTAAAAAAACTTTACTATTGCTAGATCCATGACAGTTTTACCATGTCGCAGCAACTTCTTTGTCCACCACAAAGAACTATACTATTTTCTGTTAAACCTTCAGGAAAATTGCCTTAAGAATAATTCTCGGCACATTGTCAGTATTTCCCTTGCTATTGACTGGGTAGATCCCTTACTTATATTAAATAAACTTACGCAACCAAATGAAATAAATTGTTACTTTGAGAATCAGGGTAAAGGAGAAGCGATTGCAGCCATTGATACTGTAGCAAAGTTAGAAATTGATGGAAAAGAGCGTTTTAATCAAGCTGAAGATTTTATCAAATCTTGTCAAAAAAAGATAATAAACTTTGGTACAACTGAGACAAGTTTCGCCGGACCTCACTTTTTTTGTTATTTCAGCTTTTTTGATCAAAATTCCCAAATAGATTATCCATTTCCATCTGCTACAATTTTTCTCCCTCGTTGGCAAATAGCCGTCAAAAATAAACACTGCATATTAGTTAACAATATAATTATCAAACCCAGTGTAAACCTGGAAAATATCCTCCAGGAGTTGCATGAGAAAATTTCACAAATTCAGTCCATAGAATATTCTTCTCCAAATTTGGAAAAGTTACCAACCAAATTTAGCAAACAATCTGTAACTAATGGTGAAGATTTTAAATTTGCAGTTGGATCTGCTGTAGAAAAAATTCGTTCTAGCTATTTAAGTAAAATTGTGCTAGCAAATGCCTTAGATGTGAGGTCAAGCAAATTTTTTAATTTATTTCAATCATTAAACAATCTCCGCCAAATACATCCGAATTGTTATATTTTTTCTACCAGCAATGGTAAAGGGCAAAACTTTATTGGTGCCAGTCCAGAACGATTAATTAGTATTCACAATCAAAACTTAGTCTCTGATGCTTTAGCCGGTTCCGCACCCAGAGGTAAAACACCTGCAGAAGATGCTGCTCATGCCAATCGCTTATTAAATAGTATAAAAGAAAGACACGAACATTCTCTGGTAATTGATTTCATTACTCAACGTCTAACCAAGCTAGGTTTGTTACCCCAGGTATTAGCACCGCGCCTGAGACAATTATCTAACATTCAGCATTTATGGACACCAATTACTGCCATGGTTCCTGGCAACATCCACCCGTTAAAGATAGTCTCTCAACTCCATCCTACCCCAGCCGTTGCCGGTGCAACTCGAGATTTTGCTTGTGCAGAAATTCGTCGTTACGAAACCTTTGAGAGGGGGTTATATGCTGCGCCTTTGGGTTGGATAGATGCTAGCGGTAACTGCGAGTTTATAGTTGGTATTCGTTCAGCATTAATAGATGGCGATCGCGCTAGACTGTATGCTGGTGCTGGTATCGTCGCGGGTTCTGATCCTGATAAAGAGTTTGCCGAGGTGCAGCTGAAACTACAGGCCCTGCTAAAAGCATTGGTTTAAATCTCTTTATCAAGAAAAAAATCATATAACCCACGAAAGATTTAGATCATTACGGTAGCTTCTAACATCAGGAAATATACTTTACTTCCCTAGATGTAGTTATGGAAGCCTATGATGTTGTAATTATTGGCGCTGGTCATAATGGGTTAGTTTGCGCTGGCTACCTGCTGAAAGCTGGTTATAGCGTCTTGTTATTGGAAAGGCGATGGCTCCCCGGTGGTGGTTCCACAACTGAAGAACTAATGCCTAATCAAGCACCTGGTTTTAAATTTAACCCTTGCGCTATTAACCATCTGTTTATTTTCCTAGGGCCTGTCATCCAAGAATTAGAACTGTATAAGTACGGTTTAGAATACCTGAATTGCGATCCCGTGGTCTTTTGCCCCCATCCTGATGGTAAGTATTTTTTAGCTCATAAATCTATAGAAAAGACTTGTGCGGAAATTGCCCGTTATAGTGAACGTGATGCTCAAAAGTACGCTGAATATGCTGACTTTTGGCAACGTTTCATCCAAGCAGTGACTCCCTACTTCAATGCAGCACCCAAATCAATTGTTGATATCGCTGGCAATTATAATCTGACTCATCTGCAAGACTTGTTTTCCATGTTGGGGGGATCTTATACAACCCTTGATTTACTGCGTACCTTACTTACTAGCGCCATAGATAATATTAACGAGTATTTTGATTCTGAGTTTGTCAAAGCGCCTTTAGCCAGACTCTCAGCAGAACTCAGTTCTCCTCCCTCCCAAAAAGCCATGTCCTTTGGGGCAATGATGATGATGTTGCGTCATCATCCTGGGATGGCTAGACCCCGTGGCGGTAGTGGCGCACTAATTGCAGCTTTGGTAAAATTGGTAACTCATAAACGTGGTGTTATCCTCACCGAACAAAAAGTAGAAAAAGTTTTGGTAGATAATGGTAAAGCTGTGGGTGTGTGCGTAACTGGTGGTCAAGAATATCGAGCCAAAAAAGGGGTAATCTCAAGTATTGATGCCAAACGCTTATTTCTGCAACTAGTGGATCCTGGCGATGTAGATAGTGCTGATGGGAATTTGCGGGCAAGATTACATCGTCGCATTGTGAACAACAATGAAACCATCCTCAAAATTGATTGCGCTTTATCCGCACCATTGCATTTTATACATCACAACCACCAAGATAATTATCTCATGGGTTCGGTTCTGATTGCAGATTCTGTCAACCACGTGGAACAAGCTCATAGTCAAATTACTTTTGGCAAAATTCCTGACGAAAACCCCTCCATGTATCTCGTGATGCCTACAGCTCTAGACTCTTCAATGGCACCACCAGGAAAGCATACACTCTGGATAGAGTTTTTTGCCCCTTATCAAATTGCAGGTGCAGAAGGTACAGGGTTAAAAGGTACTGGTTGGACAGATGAACTAAAACACAAAGTTGCAGACAGAGTAATTGATAAACTGGCTCAGTATTCCCCCAACCTCAAACATTCAATCATTGCCAGTTATGTGGAAAGCCCCCCTGAATTAGCAGAACGTCTCGGATCTTACAAGGGTAACTACTACCATATCGACATGAGTTTAGAACAGATGCTTTGTTTTCGTCCGTTGCCAGAATTAGCTAATTATCAAACCCCCATTCAGAATTTATATCTTACTGGTGCCGGAACTCATCCTGGTGGTTCAATTTCTGGAATTCCAGGACGCAATTGTGCGCGTATGTTTTTGCATAATCAAGAACCGATTGTGCAGAAAATTAAGGAAGCTGGTGATGCTATTAAATCAACATTTATCAAATAAAAACTTTTCTCAACCCAGAGTAACTCTGAGAAGCAAGAAAATTTGCCTGACTTCAATGTTTAACATTGTTGATAACTCGATAAACTTGGTTAAAACAATGTTTAACTATGATTTCAATTATTTCTGTGGCCAAGAGGATAGCCTTCAAAAGGTTGAACCTCTGTTGCTGGATGGTCATCATCCGTGAAGCTGAAAATTTTGGTAAATGTATCCAAGATATACTTAATTGCTTGCTCAGGAATATTTTTAATTGAATAGATATAAAATCTTATCCTGGAAAAAACTTGTCAATTTATTGTTTTTGTGGATCAGTTTCTCTCAATTGGTCTTGCAACTCTAGCCACCTCACACCTGCTAGGCTAGGTAAAACAATATGAGCCGCACCCACTCGTTCCGATGGTCCTAAGCCTATTGCCCACATACCAGCGGCTAGAGCAGCTTCTACCCCCGCAGCAGCATCTTCAATCACCACACATTGCTTTGGTGGAAGTCCTAGTTTGTCCGCTGCACACAGGAAGATGTCCGGTGCAGGCTTTGCTTGTGGTGTACTATAACCATCTGCCATGGCATCAACTTTATCAGCAATTCCCAACCGTTCTACAACCATCTGCACATTTTTGCTGGCTGAACCAATGGCGATTTTAATGTTATTTGCTCTTAACTCATCCAGTAAAGCCATCGCACCTGGTAACACATCCTGGGGTGTAATGTTGGATATCATTTCCACGTAGTATCTATTTTTACGCTCTAACATCTCCTGAATTTCTGCTTCAGAATATTTTTTATTCTTAATAATCAGCATCAGGGAAGCCCGACGAGATATACCCCGTAAAGCTTCATTAGCTTGCCGATTAAACTCTATACCCTCTTCATCTGCTAGTTTCTGCCAAGCTTGATAGTGATATTCTGCTGTATCTGTTAACACACCATCGAGGTCAAAGATTACCCCTCGGATGTTAGAGGATGTTTGGAAAGATGAAGGAGAAAATAAAAGAAATTCCTTGTCGCTCTTCTTCTGGGTAATTTGTTTGGGACGGAGATCAAAATCATGCCATTCACCGCGCCAGTGCAGTTTAAACTTCAGGCGTGTCCACCCCTGGGGTAAGTGGGGATTGGCAGTGGGTTGACTTTGCGTCAATTGAATACCAGCAAAACCAAAAATCACAGCTTGCCAAATCCCACCAGCATTAGCCCCGTGAATACCTTCGGCGGTGTTACCTCGCCTGTCTTCGAGATCCACCATTGCTGCTTGTATAAAACGTTCATAAGCTTCTGCCGATTTGCCTAAATCTGAAGCTAAAATTGCATGAATTGCCGGTCCTAGAGATGAACCATAAGTAATATCTGTGCGGGGTGCGTAGTAGTCCCAATTGGCTTCTAATGATTTTTGATTGTAGGGAAAATCTGCTGATTCCCGCATCAAATACAACAGCATCAATACATCTGGCTGCTTGAGTACCTGCAACTTGTTGGTTTCTTCGATGCCCAAAATGGCTTGCATCGAGCGCGTGCGTGGTTCATAGTCGTTTAAATTAACATCTTGCAATTGGAAAAATCCCTCGAATTGCTCAATTAATCCCGTTGAGGTGTGGTGAGGAATCCAGAGTTTAGCGGCGATATCTTCCCAGTGGCTTTTTGTTTCCGGGGTGAGTTGTAGTTTATCTTCTAATTCCTTAGCTCGTTCTGGGAAGCTTTGACGTAACCAATCATCAACTATGATGGCTTTTTCTAAATGCCATTGCACCATCCGGTTTGTAAAGCTGTTATTGTGTACGAATTCGTGATACTCATCTGCTCCTATCACCCCACGAATTTCATAACGATTTTCCTCAAAATTAAATTCAACTCGACTACCCCAAAAGATGGCGGTATCTAAAATAATCTCTACACCGAACTTTTGCATCCATTCATCATCAGCAGTTGCTTGCCAGTAGTACCAGACGGCATAGGAAATGTCTGAACTGATGTGGATTTCGTGATCACGACACCAAATCCGGATATCTTCACCGTAAAAATCGCTGGGGAGTGACCAACGTGGTGTGACTTCATCACCTGTTACAGCACTTTCCCAAGCATACATCGCCCCTTTATACCCATAATGCCATGCCTTGCGTCGCGCTCCACTTAAGGTGTGATAGCGGTAAGTCAGTAAATTACGTGCTAGAGCAGGTTGGGTGAAGGTAAAAAAGGGCAGAATAAAAATTTCTGTATCCCAAAAAACATGACCACGATACCCAAAACCCGAAAGAGTTTTAGCAGGAATGCTGACTTTCTCATCATGCCTTGGAGCGGCAATTAGCAGCTGAAAAAGATTGTAGCGAACAGCAAAAGCGGCTTTACTATCCCCCTCAATCAAGATATCACTGTACTGCCAAACTTTATCCCATACTTGAGTGCTGGCTTCAAGCAAGGCACTGTAATCTGGTAAATAGGCGAGTTTTTCTTGAGCTGCTGCCACTGGTTGCAAAGTATCCCGTGAGGTAAAAACCGTAACAATTTTCTCTACTGTTACTGTCTGCTGTGGTGTAGCGAGAAAAGTTGCATTTAAGGTGGGGTAGCCAGGAGCAGTATGCGCTTCTAAGGCTGTTTTTACTCCCGATATTACCATCCTTGCTGCCATGCCAATATCAATCCGGGATCCCCGAGTTCGGCTGTGTAACCAAATTCCTTGTTCCGTTTTACCCTGGTCAATTGCTTCCCAATGATTAAAACCTTGGTTCTCTGGATAGCCGTTAATACTAGCCTGAATTTCAATTGTCCCATCAAAATCTACCGGCGTTATCTGACAGCGCAACCCTAATATATGCTGGTCAGCTAAACTGGCAAAGCGTTCAAAGTAAATGTCTATGGTTTTGCCACCGGGGCTGCGCCAACGCACGGAACGGCTAAGAAGACCTTGACGCAAGTCTAGTTGTCTCTCATAGCCCAATATTTCTCCGTAATCGCAACGAAAGTGATGACCATTGAAACTTAATGCCAATGGTAACCAATCGGGGCAATTGGCTAGTTCTGTATAAACTATAGGGACATCATCATAGACACCGTGAATGAAAGTAGCCGGCAGTGCACGAATATAGCCTTCCTCAAAAGTACCCCTTGTTCCCAAGTATCCGTTGCCGATGGTGAAGACGGTTTCTTTTGAATGCAACTGATCAGGGTCAAGTTCAGTTTCAATCAGTATGGAGTCTGTATAGATGAAATGGTGATTGGGACTTTTTTTGTTCATGGTCAATCTCTATGTTAAATTCCCAATTAGCTATAAAAATGTTTTAACTTTTTATGGCAACATAATACTGCATATGTTGTTCTAAAATTTTTTCGGCTCTAGATTTAAAAATTAAGTAAAATAACATTTCAATATAGCGATGTTTGGCTGCCTTGTTTTCCGGCAATGCAAAGTTCCAGAAGCTAAATATTTTAGCCAGCAATAGTACTTGACTCGTGTTTAGCTGCCAATTATATTTATTCATAATTCTTTGGATCATTGCCTGGGAAACTTCTTCCCAATATTGCGGCTGACTATCACATTTAGTAATGAAATGTAAAATTTTATGCGCCGTTCCCTCTAAGTCTGTAGGATTAATATGAAATCCATTTTCTAGCTCATCAATAATTTCTAAAGCACCGCCAAATTTAGTAACGAAAGTTGGCAAGCCGGAAATCATTGCTTCCAAAATGCTCCGACCAAAGGCCTCAAAGCGGGCAAAGTGGACATAAATTCCCCTAGCATCGGCAATTACTCTGTAGGCTTCCCCAAGGTCACGGCTGGGAAGGCGCATTCCAATACAGCGAATCTTTCCATGGAGATTATAGTGATTAATTATGTCGTGGAATCTTTGAATTTCCGCTGCTTCTTCTGGTTTTTTCGCTTCATGTGGATACAGTTTACTAGTTAAAAATATCAAGTTAGAATGCTCCTGTAATAGCTGATTTTTACCGAAGCATTCAGCCAGTCCAGTCAAATTTTTGATGAAAGTAATGGGTGCAACTGCCAGGATGGGTCGCTTGTCAGGACTATCTAAATGTCCTAGGATTTCCTTTTGTGTACAGTTAAAAATTAGATTGTGAATTTTTCTGGTAAATTCTCCATCTCGCCGATATTTTTCGCTGCAAGGAAAAAAGACGTTTTCACTTACTCCCGGTGGTACCATGTTGAATTTGGGGCTAAATAAATCAATGCCATCAACTACATGATATAGCTGAGGCATGGTAAAACACTTGTAGGACTCGTACTGCCCTATTGTGTCTGGTGTGCCGACAATTTCCTGATAAGATGAGGTAATAATAAAGTCCGCGGCATTCATGCTAATCAAATCGGCGGTGAATTGTGCCGAAAAGTGATAATGGTCTTCTAAGTCTTGCCAATATAGATTACTAAATAAATGTTTAGGTTTTTCTAAAGAATGGGCTATATTACACTGAGTTATTTGTAATCTGCGGGAAAGTAGAGAAGCTACTAAGTTACCATCGCTGTAGTTACCAACAATCAGATTCGGACAACCTTGGAATTGAGCTAATAGTTCTTTTTCCGCATCCATAGCAAAGGTTTCTAAATAAGGCCAAATTTCATATTTAGAAATCCAATTGTTGGTAATATCAGGATTGAATTCGCGAAAGGGAACGCGTAATATCCAAGCATTTTCAGTATCTTGGACTTTTTCTAACTTTAAATTACACTCTGTACCTTCGCAGTTAGGGATAAGCCGAGTGAGAATGATTACATGGGGCTTTATACCTAATAAGTCAAGACCAGCAAGTTTGATTTCTTCTTGGAGCTTATTTTCTAAACTGCGGGCTTGTTCGAGGACATAAATCACCTGACCCAGTGTTTCATCTCTACCTAAAACATCTTGTTGACCAACCCAGCCATGTATGGAAACGAGTACAACGCGGAAAATAGCAGGGACACGGGCGACAAAGGCTTCTAAAATAGCTGGTTGGGGACTGTCAATGAGTTGTTCTAAAAGTTCTAAGGTTTCTGATATGCGCCCACAGGTGTTACCCCATCCTGGTTCAAAACCAAGTTGTTGCAATTCAGAGCGAAAATTGGCGTAGGGTTCTTCAGGAGGTCGCTCATGCAAAAATTTCAGCGCTCGTTTAATTTGCTGGCTTAGGTCTATACCAGAAGAAATGCTATTACCTGCGGACCTGGGCTTTGCGCCATCGCTAATGAGCAGTGGTTTTTTATCATAAGTCAATTCATATAATGCTTGAAATAATATTTCTAGCCAATGATTTGCGTCATTAGATAGTTGTTCACATAAATAACGATTTAGAAAAGCTAAACCTTGACCAATGTTTCTGGGGTCATTAATTCTCGTCGATTTTTCCGAAAATGGTTGAAAATCAATTTCCAGAATGTGAGGTTGGTGGCGGTTAACAAGGCCATCGCTTACATCCAACCACTTTTGGGGTGTCATCTCTTCAAATCGAGAGCAATCGGCTTTTAATCTCCATATTTCTTGGCTGGCAATCTTCGGGCGAACAACGAACCAAGTGCCTTTTTGTTCTAAAATTATTTCGTGGGTGTTATGAATTAACCTGCCGATGGAAGACGAGTGATAAAAGTAAGGAGGCTTTTGGGATTTCTGACAGTATTCATTAAAAGTATGTAAAATCTCATTTCTTAAAAGGTAATTTTTGCCCGCAGCACTTAATTCCAAAATAAATTCACTTAGACAGTTTTTTTCTTCTCTGCCTAGGGCGGTCTGAAAAAGTTCATACATAACGAATTATAGTAAAATAGCAGGTCACGACCCCATGTTTTCTCTTTAACAAATGTGTTCCCAGAGGTACATTTTCCTTTTTTACTTCTGTATGCTAGATAAATGCCAAGGCTATTGACTTCTGTCTTGAGAATCAAATCTCAGCAACAAAGTCTATGCCTTAAGGTTGTGAACATGGTTGCTTCTATGGGAAATTACGAAGATGTAGTTTTTTAATCAAACTAACTCCTCCCCGCTCTTTTGCGTTTCAATTTTTGATCACCATCCATTGAGTCACAGGTGACATACCTCGCCAACCCAAAAATTTGCCAATGGGTTCTGCTCTTTGGATAGCAATACGAGTCAAACTACCACCAACCTGCTCATACCATTGAAATAAAGTTTGCTCACCTTCTATGGTGACAACATTAGCTACTAACCGCCCCCCTGGCCGCAATGCTGTCCAACAGACATCAAAAAGATTAGCTGCTGTGACTCCTCCACCGATGAAAATAGCATCAGGTGTCGGTAAGTTTTTCAAGATTGCTGGTGCTTTACCTCTAATAATTTTTAGGTGGGGAGTTCCTAAGGCTGCGGCGTTGTCTGCTATGTACCCCAGTCTAGAGGAATTTTGTTCAATTGCCATGGCCTGACAACGTTGATGAGTACGCATCCATTCGATGGAAATTGAACCGCAACCCGCCCCCACATCCCAAAGTAGTTCTCCTGGGGTGGGCGCTAACTTTGCTAAGGTAACCGCCCTAATTTCCTGCTTGGTTAATTGTCCATCATGATGATAGGCATGATCCGGTAATCCTGCTAATCTCGGTAAAGGTATAGTCCCAGAATCAGCAACACAATTCACTGCGATCGCATTCAAAGCAGCAATTTCAATTTCACTCCAAGATGCTGCTGTACCTTCCACAACTCTTTCATGAATGCCGCCGAGATGTTCTAAAACCGTAATCTTGCTACCACTATAACCGCGTTTTGTCAACATTTCGGCGATAATTGCTGGAGTATCTTTTCCCTCGCTCAAAATTAATAACTTAGCCTTGGGATGGATATAACTCTGAAACACAGAAGCTGGACGACCGCACAAAGACAAAGTTTCTGTCTCACTTAAAGACCATCCCAGCTTGGCACAGGCGAGGCTAAAGGTTGAAGGTGCAGGGATAATCGTGATTTCCTCTAGGGGAATTTGTTGAGTCAAGGTGACACCGATACCATAACACATCGGGTCTCCACTGGCTAATACACAGATTAATTGACCTCGACGATGGATAATTTCGGCTATTGAGGTACTAATAGGTGATGTCCAGGTTATTTTCTCCCGTTGGTCATGTGGGGGTAACATGGCTAAGTGGCGATGGCCTCCTATGATCACTTCTGCCCGGTGGAACAAAGAACGAGCGATGGCACTTAAACCCTGCAAACCATCTTCACCAATACCGACAACTGATAGCCATTTCTGTGTCATATACTGTAAATATCCGCAACCCCTAGCTAAGTTCCTTTGATGTGAGAATTTCTATTAATTCATATACTTATTCCAGTTAAGGATAAACTATAAATGCCTTTAATGCAGCGAAATTTTGTGCCAGTTCCGTAAGTCCTGATTTTTTTAGCTTGTTTTCATATTCTGTAGGTGTAAGACAGAGTTTTTCACGCTCTTAGTCCGCAAAATCTCTAAAATCTTTTCAGACTAAAATCAAATTCTGTAATTATTTCCAACTGATTACCTCAAAAATATTAATGATGGCAAATATTGAATCTTGAGCTATCATTGGTGTAGATTTAGTATTTAGACCATCATCTTGAATTTCTAGGAATACTTGTCAACGTCTGTGAATTATACTTAAGAAAATATTTTTATTTTGATGAAAAATATAAAATTTATTATGATGACTGGCTGTTCATGTTAAATTACTAAAGCTGAGAGTTGGGAAACTCCGGTGAAATTCCGGGACTGTGCCGCAGCTGTGATGGTAAGGCAAACAACAACATTCACTTTTTACCTGCCAAGTCAGAATGCCAACCTTAGCAGTGTCTTCAAGACATATTTACTATCTACTACCTGCGTCGCACAGGGAAGGAGTTACTGTTTTGCTGTCTGTTTTTGCTTCATGTCCTGGATTATTTTATGATACACCCGCCCAAGATGGGATACTATCACGCATCAGAATACCAGGTGGAATTCTTTCCAGTAAACAGTGTCGTGGGATTGCAGATATAGCAGAGAATTACGGACCTGGTTATGTTGATGTCACCAATCGGGCTAACCTTCAAATCCGCGAGCTACCTTCGGGAATGGATCCCACAGTTCTCCAGGATTTACAAAGTATAGGTATCGGTGCTCGGAATTTTGCCGTTGACCACATTCGTAATATTATGACCAGCCCCACTGCTGGTGTTGATTGTCAAGAATTAATCGATACCCGTCCCTTTGTTATAGATTGGGACAATTACATAGCCGCACATCCCACTCTATCAGGACTATCGGCAAAATTTAGTGTTTGCTTTGATGGTGGTGGTGCAGTCTCTGTGTGCGATCGCCTCAACGATATCATGTTTGCTGCTGTCTTAATTGACAGTCAAGTTTACTTTCGTCTGTATCTTAGCGTTGGTGTCAAAGGAAAACCACCTATTGATACGGGAGTTGTATTGTCACCGGAGGAATGTTTGCAGGTTTTGCCAGCCTTGGCTGATGTTTATCTCGAACATACTGATATTAACAGTAGACGTAAGCTGCGTTTGCGTGAGTTGTTAAATCATTTAAGTTGTGAAAGTTATCTTCAAGAAGTTGAACAACGTCTACCTTTTAAATTCACCCTCCATCCACGGTTCAATACAACGAGTTCTTCACAATTCTTCCCTCCCCTGCAAGAACAAAGGTTAAACTCCCACCATGGACATATAGGGATTCATCCCCAGCGTCAGCCAGGCTTATATTATATCGGTGTGGTTCTACCTTTAGGTAGGCTAGAAAGTAAGCAAATGAAGGGTTTAGCTGATTTAGCAACGGAATTCGGTAGTGGAACTCTCAGGCTCACCCCCTGGCAAAATTTACTCCTCACCGACATTCCTCAGCGCTCCCTGGCCAATGTTAAGAATGAAATCACTGCTTTAAAATTAGATTTCTCCTCCAGTAATATCAATAGTGCATTGGTTGCCTGTTCTGGTAATAAAGGTTGTGCAGCTTCCGCCACCGACACTAAAGGTGATGCTTTGGCATTGGCAAAATATTTGCCAACTCATGTTAGCCTGGATCACCCTGTTCATATTCACTTTAGCGGCTGCGAAAAATCTTGCGCCCACCACAGTAATAGTGATATTACCTTGCTTGGTGTCAGCCTAGAATCAGAAACTGGAAGCTCACCAGCCTATCAAATTTATGTTGGTGAAGGTGACAGCAACCAAAAATTTGGTCGTCAACTATATCAATATGTAACTGTGGCCGAACTCCCTGTATTGTTAGGGCAGATGTTACAAGTGTATAAAGTTCAATGCCGAAATCCTGATGAATCCTTTGGAGAATTTGTTAATCGATATGAGATTAACCAATTGCAGCTGTTATTCTTCCCGATAAAGTAGGTTTATTTCTGTTCCCACTTACCATTTACTATTTCCTATATTCCCATGCCTGACTACATCCGAGACGCTAACGAAATTTACAGTAAATCCTTTGCAATCATCAGATCAGAAGCTAATTTGGATGTGCTGCCGCCAGATGTAGCAAATGTGGCTGTACGCATGATCCATGCCTGTGGAATGATTGATATCGTCAATGAATTGGGATATTCATCAACCGTGGTGCAGGTGGGACGCGCCGCACTAGCAGCAGGTGCGCCGATTTTGTGTGATTGCCGAATGGTTGCTGAAGGTATTACTAGGAAGAGACTACCTGCAAACAACAAAGTTATTTGCACCCTCTATGATGTGGAAGTACCAGCTTTGGCTAAACGTTTAGGTAATACCAGATCTGCGGCTGCTGTAGAATTGTGGCGATTGCATTTAGAAGGGGCAGTAGTAGCAATTGGTAATGCACCTACAGCATTATTTCGACTCCTAGAAATGCTCCAAGAAGGAGTGCTGAAACCGGCGGTTATTTTAGGTTTTCCAGTGGGATTCGTCGGTGCAGCAGAGTCAAAAGCAGCACTGGCAGAAAATAGCAAAGGTGTACCCTTTTTAACTTTACACGGTCGGCGTGGTGGCAGTGCGATGGCAGCCGCCGCAGTTAATGCTCTGGCATCAAAGGAAGAATGAATATGCAAACTAAAGGCCGTCTCTATGGAATTGGTGTCGGTCCTGGTGATCCAGAACTATTGACATTAAAAGCACTGAGAATATTACAGACTGCTCCTGTGGTAGCTTATCAGTCAGCAGTAGATAAAGACAGCATAGCGCGAGCCATCGTCTCCAAATATCTGCTCGGTAATCAAATCGAGGTGCTGTTTCACCTTCCCCGTGCTTTGGAACCAGAAACAGCAAGTGCTATTTATGACCAAGAAGTTGCACCCATTGCCGAACATCTAGCCGCAGGACGTGATGTAGTGGTTCTATGTGAAGGAGACCCGTTTTTTTACGGTTCCTTTATGTATGTTTATGTACGTTTGTGTCAGGAGTACGAAACGGAAGTTGTACCGGGAGTTTCCTCACTCATGGCTTGTCCTGTAGCCTTGGGTGTACCATTCACTTATTACAACGATATTATGACCGTTCTCCCAGCCCCCATGCCAGCAGAAGAATTGGTTACACACTTGGTAGCAACTGATGCGGCTGCAATTATGAAACTAGGTCGCCATTTCACCAAAGTGCGAGATATTTTACATCAGTTAGGGTTGGCATCACGGGCATTATATATTGAGCGGGCAACAATGGCAGAGCAAAGAATTATACCTCTGGATGAAGTTGATCCAAATCAAGTACCTTATTTTTCCATGATTGTCATACCCACCAAAAAGCGATTATAAATTTACCAACAAGTTCTGCTCATGGCGTGAATTTATAAACTCAGTTCTGAATAGATAACTGGTTTATTACCACCAAATTATCTGTTTCCATCTGTGGTTTAATATAAAACATCTAATTAAATTAAATGATGATCAAGATTGCACCTGCCATTGTGGTACTCAGTCAAAACAGCGTCCCACTAGCCCGCCAAATCATCAGCATATTACAGGGGGGGACATTATACGGTTTGGCAGGTCGCACATCTAAGGTTGATATTACTTTCACGAATTTTGGTGAAACATTACGGGAATTATTCGCACAGGGAACACCCTTAATTGGGATTTGTGCAGCTGGTATTCTCATCAGAACCATAGCGCCCATGCTTTCTGATAAAAAACAGGAACCCCCAGTGTTAGCAGTAGCTGAAGATGGAAGTGCGGTGGTTCCCCTGTTGGGTGGACTCAATGGTGTGAATGATTTAGCGCGACGCATTGCAGAAGTCCTGGATGTTAAACCAGCAATTACCACCACAGGTGACCTTCGCTTCTGCACAGCTTTATTATCTCCCCCGCCTGGATATCATTTAGCTAACCCAGATGACGCTAAGAAATTTATCTCAGATTTATTAGCTGGGGCGCAAGTTAAGCTAGAAGGTACAGCTCCTTGGTTGAGTAATAGTCAATTACCCATAGACCCAGATGGTAATTTGACCATCCAAGTTACAGAACGCTTAGTCACCCCCGCACCCGACCGCCTTGTTTATCACCCAGGAACTATAGCCGTTACCATCAGTGATACTGTTGATGTTGGCTTAATACAACAGCTTTTAGCAGATGCAGCCCTAGCCCCGGCATCAGTAGGGGGTATTTTTGCAGATATTACCTTGGCTGCAAATACCGCCATAGAACCCATTGCTAACGCCTTTAAAGTACCTATTCGCTTTTTTACCTCAAATCAGTTAGAAAAATTCATCTCACAAGGTTATAGTCCCGCCCAAGCCATGGCTTTCCTAGTCACCGGCACCTCTGGATTATCCTCCTCATGTCCTCACGTCAGAATTGCCATTGCTCCCGCCCCTATTGATACCAGCACCATCGGTCAAGCCAGAGGGCGGTTAGCGATTATTGGTACTGGGCCGGGTGGTTCTCAGTGGATGTCTCCAGAGGTGAGAGAAATACTTAAATCTGCCACTGACTTAGTGGGTTATAAAACATATATCAACTTAATTGGCTCTCTGGCTGAGGGTAAACAACTCCATGAGTCAGACAACCGGGAGGAAATCACCAGGGCGACAATGGCCCTGGATTTGGCAGCAACAGGGCGATATGTCGCTGTAGTTTCCTCTGGTGACCCTGGTATCTATGCAATGGCTGCGGCGGTATTTGAGGTGTGGGATAAAAACCCTAAACCGGAATGGGAAAGTATAGATATTCATGTTGCGCCGGGTATTTCCGCCATGCAAGCCGCAGCGGCGGCCATTGGCGCACCATTGGGACATGACTTCTGCGCCATTTCACTATCTGATATTTTAAAACCCTGGTCAATTATTGAACAACGCATTGCTGCGGCTGCTCAAGGTGATTTTGTCATAGCCTTTTATAATCCTGTGTCCAAAGAGCGCACTTGGCAACTAACAGCAGCCAGAGAAATTTTACAGCAATATAGAACACCAGATACACCAGTAGTATTAGCTAGAAATCTCGGCAGACCAGGGGAAGGTGTCAAAGTTATTCAACTACAAGAGTTAACACCAGATGCAGCGGATATGCGGACTGTGATTTTAATTGGTTCCAGCCAAACCCGGACAATTCACCGGCGGGATGGGACTATTTCAGTTTATACACCAAGGCGATACAGTGAATAACACTGTCTGTGATCAATCTTTTAAAGTGGACAGGAAAAGCTGTGTACTTTGACTATATCATCTTGAGGGTAGTAATATTGTGTAGGACGCGCTAATACAGTTCCTTAAACATTGATCAATTCATCCTTTTCGTCCTCGTCGTCAGTGACTCGTTTAAGAGAGTTTTTATTAAAGGCGGGAAAAATTAAATAGGGGAACTGTTCCTGATATTGGCGCAGTTCTGTAATAATGGGTGATTCTACACCGGTCACAACACACCAAACTTTTGCCCGGGTGATGGCAACCAAGGCTTCATTTCGTTTATGCACTTCACTTTCTTGTTTCCAATCTAAGGGCTTCGTTGCCCAATGAAATCGACAAGCATAAACTTTATAGGCTTCATTACCCTTAGCTCGATAAATATTAGATATGGTTACACAGTCATCCTTTTGGAAAACATCAGGACTGTCATCCACTCCGGCAACATAACCCACAATACCAAAGTTATTTAAAGCGTCTTTAATATTGCTAAAATAATTTTTTTCTTGGTCGCCGCACAGAGATGTAATAATAATGTCTGAGGGTTGTAATCCTTGTTTTAGGTCATTTGCCACTTGCTCACTGATCCAATTCTGCTCATCTTCCTCATTGTTAAAACTTTTAATTGTCAAAACATCTCCAATTGCATCTTTATAAGGAAAATCATCTTGATCTATAGGATGCATATTTACTAGAGGTTTCGGGTCTTTTGTGGAGGTTTGATCATATACTCTTTCAATTTTAATTTGGGTTTTGGCTTTAACACTGGAATCACTAAAATCGCCCTCTAATATTGTATAACCCAAATTTTCCCATTGTTCTTTATTACTCACGCCTTGTAAAACACCTGCGGGTCTTAAAAGTCCCATATTAACAGCCTGAGCAACCATCAATAATTGCTTAGGAGTACGATAACACTTATTAAAATTCTTACCCCGTCCACGTAGATTTACTACTAAAGATCTATCCTCATTCCTACCAAATATTTTTTCTGGGTCAGGAACCATCAATGAACCAATACCTTGAGCTTCATCATAAGCCCAATACAGACGTTTAGGTTCCTTGAGTGTATTTCTTGCCAACCGATAGAAAGAAGGTGGCAAATCTTGCCCTTCATCAATTAGAATCGCATCATACATCTGGGGATAATTAGTAATTTGTCTTTCTAACTCATCACAAATAAATTCAAAAGCCACTGCTGGTGAAACAGGTTGACCCATCCTCTTGTTTACATCGTCAACAGATAGAGGTGTAATATTACATTTTTGAGCCAGATGACGATAGAAACCTTCCCTATATCTTGCACCCCAAGCATGAAATACCTTTAAATTATCCCAATTGGGTTTTTGTACCCCTGAAAGTTCCTGGTAATATGTTCTAATTCTTTCATAAATTATCTGTTGATACAGAGAGCGAGTAAAGAAAACAAAAGCAATTTCCCAGTCAGGATGTTCTTTGTGAATCTTAGCTGCACGTTGACAAAATGCAACTGTTTTTCCGGTTCCAGCTAATCCTCTAATTCGTTGTGGACCATCAGGAATACCAGCAGAAACCTCCTGTTGTTGGTCATCAAGGGAAACAAGCATAGATTCCAGGTGATGAATAACATATATTGGGTTATCAGATGGAGTTTCTTGGGGAATATTACGTATATTTGGCATCACACTTATAAAAAAGATTTAATGTCAATGTCAAAATCATAACCCATCGACACTTTAATTTAATAATTTTGCCCCCTAGCTCAGGCAAAATCAACAACGCCAAAAAAACGAAAGACCCCTGTGTAAGGAGTCTTTTGTATTGAATAATAGACCTGGCATCGAGCTATTGTTGCAGAGGGCGACCCCTAAACTATCGTTGCCGCGGCGGCGTTTCACCTCTGAGTTCGGGAAGGTATCAGTGTG